>DATBGF010000614.1:0-6160 GCA_036558145.1 Acidimicrobiales bacterium | reverse complement strand
CGGTACTCGTCGACGGGCAGGCCGGCGTGGGTGTCGGACGAGACGATGACGTAGGGGGCGTCGCTCTGGTCGATGCCTGCCACCGGATCGGACATGACAGCCCCCCTTGCCCGGTTCTATAACGTGTTCTAGTGTCCGTATGACACTGTTACAGACGGGTCCGGGGAGCGCAACCGCCACATGGGGAGCACCGCGACGAGAGGGCTGGACCGGGCGGAGGTGGTCGCCACCGCGCTGGACCTGGTGGTGCGGGAGGGCCCCGGCGCGCTCACGATGCGGCGCCTGGCCGCCGAGCTCGACGTCGGCACACCCACCATCTACTGGCACGTCGGCAGCCGTGACGACCTCGTGGCGGCCATCATCCGCACCCAGTCCGAGCGCCTGGCCGAGCGCACGGTCGGGGGGACCACCGCCCGGGAACGGGTGCTGTCGGCGGCGCTGCACATCTACGCCGGGGCGATCGAGCACCGGCCCATCACCTCGCTGGCCCACCAGACCGGCACCTCGTCGCTGCTCCTCCACGACCTGGAGGCCGCGCTGGTGGCCGAGCTGGAGGCCGCGGGCCTCAGCGGTGAGGCGTGCGCCGACGCCCTGCGCTCGATCCTCGTGGTCGTCACGGGTGCACTGGTCCTGGCGCTGCACGACCCGGCCAGGGATCCCGAGGACTATCAGCCCGACGTGCTGTGGGCCGGGTCCCCAGCGCCGATCGCACCGGAGACGCGTGCCGCGCTGTGCGCCGATCCCGACGTCGACGCCGTGGCGGCCGCGACCCTGCGCGCCGTCGTCGAGCACCACATTCCGGGAGGACGCCGGTGACGCAGCCGGGCGAGATCGCGGGCTGGCCCAAGCTGGTCGTCACGTACACCACCGAGCCGGCCAAGGTGGCGGCGCTGCTGCCGCCCGGGCTGGAGCCGCTCGACCCGGTCGTCACGGTCGGCTTCTACTGCGTGCCGGTGCTCGACGAGCCCGAGTACGGCGTGAGCGTGAAGGTCGAGGCCGCCTGGCAGGGCGTCGCCGGCCAGTACACGGTCGGGCTCGGCATCGATCAGGAGGCCGCGGTCCACATCAGCGGCGAGACCAACGGCCAGCCCAAGTTCCTCTGCGACATCGCGTACTTCCGCTTCGGCGACCGGGTCACGGCCCGGGCCAGCCACCAGGGCTACACGTTCGTCGAGTTCGGCGGCACCGTCACCGGCGAGGCCCCGCTCCGTGACGGCGACTTCGTCGAGCACGAGTGGTGGACCAAGTACTCGCGCGCCATCGGCGGCGCCGCGGGCGCTTACGACTTCCCGCCCCATGTGGTGGACGTGGCGACGACGTTCGAGCAGCGCCACGTCGAGGACGTCGACGGCGAGCTCGTCCTGCGGGACAGTCCCTGGGACCCGATCGCCCGCTACCTGCCGATCTGCGCCCCGGGCCGGGCCCAGCTCGTGACCCACCAGCCGAAGGCCCGGCACATCGCGAACGCGGGGGCGCTCGACCCTGAGGCATTCTGGCCCTTCGTGGACACGATCGGCGGGAGCCGCTGGCCCGGCCACCGCGGGGGACCGAAGGGAGAGGGCGATGGGCGCCACCACTGACCGCTACGTCGTGATCTCGTCCGACTGCCACGGCGGGGCGAGCATCGCCGGGTACAAGCCGTTCCTCTCAACGAAGTACCACGAGGACTTCGACCGCTGGGCGGCCACGTTCGAGAACCCCTACGAGGACACGACCGGGGCCGACGCCGACCGCAACTGGAGCTCGGAGCGCCGCCTGCGGGAGATGGAGGCGGACGGCGTGGTGGCGGAGGTCGTGTTCCCCAACACGGTCCCGCCGTTCTTCCCCAAGTCGTCGCTCGTGCACCAGCCGCCGGGCGCCACCGACGGCGACCTGGTCCGGCGCTGGGCCGGCCTGCAGGCCCACAACCGCTGGCTCGCCGACTTCTGCAGCCAGGCCCCGGGCCGCCGGGCCGGCATCGCCCAGATCATGCTGCACGACGTCGACGCGTCCGTGCGCGAGATCGAGTGGGCCAAGGCCAACGGCCTCACCGGCGGCGTGCTCCTGCCCGGGGCACCGCCGGGGTCCGGCGTGCCGCCGCTCTACGCCCCCGACTACGAGCCGATCTGGGCCGCCTGCGAGGACCTGGGCCTGCCCGTCAACCACCACAGCGGCAGCGCGGTCCCCGACATGGGGCCCTACCCGTCGGCGCAGATGATGTTCCTGCTCGAGGTCACCTGGTGGGCGCACCGGACCCTGTGGCACCTCATCTACTCGGGCGTGATGGAGCGCCACCCGGACCTGCAGTTCGTGTTCACCGAGCAGGGCACGGCCTGGATCCCCGAGGAGCTCACCCGCCTCGACTACTACCGGGGCCGGCTGGCGGGCACGTCCGGCGCGGGCGGCTCGCAGGAGGCCAAGTTCGGCGAAGGCGCCATCGAGCAGCTGTCGCTGTCGCCGTCGGAGTACTGGCGGCGCCAGTGCCACCTCGGCTCCAGCTTCATCCGGCGCCACGAGGTGGCGCTGCGCGACCGGGTCGGGGTGGACCGGATCATGTGGGGGAGCGACTTCCCGCACCTGGAGGGCTGCTGGCCGTTCTCCCGCCAGCACCTGCGCATGGCGTTCGCGGGCGTCCCCGAGGACGAGGTGCGGCTCATGGTCGGGCGCAACGCAGCCGACGTCTACGGCTTCGACTGGCCGCTGCTGGAACGGCTGGCCGACGAGCACGGCCCCACCCCGGCCGAGGTGGACGACCCGCTCGCGGCCGAGGACATCCCCGACGAGTCGCTGCGCTGCCCCGCGTTCGCCGCGGCCCGGTTCGGTGCGTCATGAGCGAGCTTGTCGAGCGAACCAGGAACACAGTGCGTTACTCGGCCCCCGCCGCGACCTTCAACCCGCTGGAGGAGGGCTTCGTCGAGTGGCCCTACGACCAGTACCGGCGGCTGCGGGCCGAGGACCCGGTGCACCGGTCCGAGCTGCTCCAGGGCTGGGTGGTCACCCGCTACGCCGACGTCGACGCCATCCTGCGGGATCCGTCGGTCTCCTCGGTCATCGACAACGCCGAGCCGACGCCCGCCACGCTGGCCGAGATCGAGCGGCGGGACGGGACCGCCCGGGGCGGGCGCACGCTGGTGCTGCTGGACGACCCCGACCACGCCCGGCTGCGTCGGCTGATCGCCCCGCCGTTCCGGCTCCGCGAGGTCGAGCGCCTGCGTGAGCTGGTCCGGGACCGGGTGCGGACCCGGGTGGACGCCCTCGTCGCCGAGCACGGCCGGGGCACGCCGGTCGAGCTCGACCTCATCGGCGAGTTCGCGTACCCGCTGCCGGTCGAGATCTTCTGCCAGATGCTCGGCATCCCCGAGGAGGACCACCCGGGCTTCCGCTACTGGGTGAACTGCATCGCCCGCAACCTCGACCCGGTGATGGACCCCGCCGAGCGCGACGAGCTGACCGCCGCCACCGACGACATGTACGCCTTCCTGGAGGACCTGGTGCAGGCCAAGCGCGGGCGGGACGACGACGACGTCCTGTCGGACCTGATCCGGGCCGGGGAGGACGGGCTGACGCAGGAGGAGCTGCTCGCCCAGATCATGACGCTCTACGTGGCCGGCCACGAGCCGACCGCCGGCCTGGTCGGCAACGGCATGCGGGCGCTCTTCGACTTCCCCGACCAGTGGGCCCGGCTGCGGGCCGACCGGTCGCTGCTGCGTAACGCCCTGTCCGAGCTGCTGCGCTACGACGGGCCCAACCAGTTCGTGCGGCGCATCGCCCTGCGGGACCTGGCCTTCGCCACCCCGGCAGGGCCGGTCACCATCCCGGCCGGCGCGGTGATCTACGCGTCGCCCGGGTCCGCCAACCGAGACGAGGCCCGCTGGGGCGCCACGGTCGACGCCGTCGACATCGCTCGGGAGGACGCGGGCGCGCACCTCCAGTTCGGGGCCGGCGTCCACGCCTGCCTCGGCTCGCACCTCGCCCGCCTCCAGGCCGAGGAGATGTTCACCGCCGTCGTCGAGCGCTTCGAGGACATCGAGCCCGCCGGCGAGCCCGTCTGGAGCACCCGCATGGTGATCCGGGGCCTCAACCAGCTTCCCGTCCGTGCCCGCCTCTGCTGAGCGCCGCTAGGGTCCTGCGCTCATGGACGTCGGACTGTTCGTGCCGCTGGGCAGTGCCAATGCCACGCCGGAGGTGGTGCGCGCCGTCGGGCGGGAAGCCGAGGAGCGGGGCTTCGAGTCGATCTGGATGGCCGAGCACGTCGTGCTGTTCGACGAGTACGACTCGGCCTACCCGTACGACACGAGCGGCCGCTTCCCCGGCGCCGGCGACTCGGGCCTGCTGGAGCCCTTCACCGCGCTGACCTACCTGGCGGCCGTCACCGACCGGATCCGGCTGGGGACGGCGATCTGCCTGGTGCCCCAGCGCAACCCGGTCTACACGGCCAAGGCCGTCACCGACCTCGACGCCCTGTCGGGCGGGCGGGTCGAGTTCGGCGTGGGCGTCGGCTGGCTGCGCGAGGAGTTCGAGGCCCTGGGCGTGCCGTTCGAGCGACGGGGACAGCGCACCGACGAGTACCTGGCGGCGATGCGCAGCCTGTGGTCCGACGAGGTGTCCGAGTACCACGGCGAGCTGTACGACCTGCGCCCGTGCCGCATGTACCCCAAGCCGGTGCAGCAACCGCACCCGGCCATCCACGTCGGCGGGGAGAGCGACGCGGCGCTGCGGCGGGTCGCCCGGCTCGGCCAGGGCTGGTTCAGCTTCGGGCGCCTGCCCGAGGACCTGCCGCCCGCCCTGGAGCGCCTCGACGCCGCGCTGGCGGCCGAGGGCCGCAGCCGGGACGACATCACACTCAGCGTGTCGCCCTACCTGCACCCGGTGACGCCCGACTCGGTGCGCCAGTACGCGGAGCTGGGTGTGGACCGGCTCGTGGTCCTGTGCCTGGCCTTCAACCTCGACCTGCTCCGCTCGCAATTGGACACGCTGGAGACGGTCGCCCTGGCGCCCGCGCGAGGCTGACTCGGCTGAACTTGCGTGGGCGTGCTGAAATGTCACTAGTACGGGGGATCGGGGAATTGGGGAAAGCGTCGTGACGGACGAAGCAGGCGAACACAACGAGGACGGTCCGTTCCCCATCGAGACCGACGTCCCGCGCCTGGCCCGGATCCGCAACGCCATCAGCGGCGGGGACGCGAACTTCACCGTCGACCGTGAGGTCGTGAAGTCGCTGTCCGATGCCACGCCGTCCGGCGTGTCGGGCCTGCAGGGCGTGATCGAGGCCCTGCAGCGCTTCAAGACCCGGGGGGTGCGCACGATCGCCGAGGAGTCCGACGTCCGCCAGTTCCTGCACGTCGGGACGGCCACGTCGTCGTCGGAGATGGTGCACGAGCACGTGCTGCCCCTCGTCCCCGACGCCAAGATCGTCTACGCCAGCTACGACACCACCACGCTGGCCCACGTCCACGACCTGTGGCGGGGCGCGCCCGAGGGCACCGTGGCCCACGTGCACAGCCGGTTCGACGACCCGCAGCGGATCCTGCGGGGGACCGCCGACACGCTCGACCTGACCAAGCCGATCGCCGCCCTGCTGCCCACGACCCTCAACGTGGTCACCGACGAGGTCGCCCAGGGCCTGATGGACGCCCTGCGCGAGGCGCTCGCGCCCGGGAGCTACATCGTGATGGCCCAGACCAGCCTCGACATCTACGCCGAGGGCGCCGCCGAGGTGGTCGAGATGCTCAACACGGTGCTCGAAGAGCCCTACATCGCCCGCAGCAGGGACCAGATCGCCCACCACCTCGGGGGCTTCGACCTGCTCGAGCCCGGCCTGGTCCCGATCGAGCAGTGGCGCAACGACGGCGACCCGCCGTTCCTCCCCGCGGGGCAGCTCATCCCGCTCTTCGCCGCCGTCGGCCGCAAACCCTGAGCAGCGCTCTCTAGCGCTTGTCCTTGATGGTCACGACGGCCGTCGTCAGTGGCGCGAGCGTGGCGCCGCCGGTCGGGTTGGAGAGCATCACCGTGACCGTCTCGTCGGCCTCCGCGTCGTGGTCGGCGAGGGTCGGGAGCAGGACGGTCGCCTTGGTGACGCCGGGCGCGAAGGTGACGACCTGGTCGAGCGGCGTGAAGTCGACGCCCGGCGTCGCCGTGGCGGGCGTCGTCGTGGTGACCCGCACCGAGACGGTCCCCTCGG
>DATBGF010000613.1:0-2481 GCA_036558145.1 Acidimicrobiales bacterium | reverse complement strand
GGCCGAGATCCGGCGGCGCAACTACATCAGGCCCGAGCAGTTCCCGTACAACTCCATCGCGGGCCTGACCTACGACTCGGGAAACTACGCCCCGACGCTGGACCGGGCGCTGGAGATGATCGGCTACGACGGGATCCGGGCCGAGCAGCAGCGCCGCCGGGACGCGGGGGAGACCAAGCACCTCGGCGTGGGCATGTCCACCTACGTCGAGATGTGCGGCCTGGCCCCCAGCCGGGTGCTGGCCTCGCTCAACTTCGGCGCCGGCGGCTGGGAGGCCGCGACCGTGCGCATGCTGCCCACCGGCAGCGTCCAGGTGGTGAGCGGGTCCACGCCGCACGGCCAGGGCCACGAGACCACCTGGTCGCAGATCGTGGCCGACCGCATGGGCATCGATCCCGACAGCGTCGAGGTGCTGCACTCCGACACGGCCATCAGCCCCCTCGGCCTCGACACCTACGGCAGCCGCTCGCTGCCGGTGGGCGGGGTGGCGGTGGCCATGGCCACCGACCAGGTCATCGCCAAGGCCAAGGCCATCGCCGCCCACCAGCTCGAAGCGTCCGAGGACGACATCGAGCTGAGGGCCGGCGAGCTGTCGGTGCGGGGCACGCCGGCGAAGGCCATGCCCATCCAGGCGACGGCGTTCGAGGCGTTCACCGCCCACAACCTGCCCGACGGCATGGAGCCCAACCTCCAGGCCACGGTCACCTACGACCCGCCCAACTTCGTCTTCCCGTTCGGCACGCACGTGGCCGTGGTCGAGGTCGACGAGGAGACCGGCCGGGTCGAGCTGCTCGACTACGCCGCGGTCGACGACTGCGGGCCGCAGGTCAACCCGATGATCGTCGAGGGCCAGCTCCACGGCGGGATCGTCCAGGGCGTGGCCCAGGCGCTGTGGGAGGAGGCCATCTACGACGACGAGGGCAACCTCCGCAACGCCACGATGGTCGACTACCTGCTGCCCAGCGCCGCGGAGGTTCCCAGCCTCAAGCTGGACCACACCGTCACGCCGAGCCCCACCAACCCCCTCGGGGTCAAGGGGATCGGGGAGGCGGGCACCATCGGCGCCGCGTCCACCGTCATCAACGCCGTGGTCGACGCCCTGTCCCACCTCGGCATCACCGACATGGCCATGCCGGCCCACCCCGAACGGGTGTGGTCCGCGATCCAGAGTGCAAAGGGGGAGTCGTGATCCCGGCTGCGTTCGACTACCAGCGGGCCGGCTCGGTCGACGAGGCCATCGGCCTGCTCACCGACAACGGCGAGGACGCCAAGCTCATCGCCGGCGGCCACTCGCTGCTGCCGCTGATGAAGCTGCGGCTCGCCGCCCCGAGTGTGCTCATCGACATCGGCCGCATCACGGACCTGTCGTACGTGCAGGGCGAGGGCGACGAGGTGCGCATCGGGGCGCTGACCCGCCACCACGACGCGGCCAACTCCGACCTGCTGCGCGAGCAGGTGCCGCTGCTGGCCCATGTGGCCGGCCAGATCGGCGATCCCCAGGTGCGGCACCGGGGCACGGTGGGCGGCTCGATCGCCCACGGCGACCCCGCGTCGGACCTGCCCGCCGCGCTGCTGGCGCTGCGGGCCACGCTCGTGGCCCGGGGCCCGGGCGGCGAGCGGACCATCGCGGCCGACGACTTCTTCACCGGGTTCCTGGAGACCGCGCTGGCGCCGGACGAGGTGCTGACCGAGATCCGGGTCCCCGCGACCGGAGGGGCCGGGTGGGCCTTCGAGAAGTTCAACCGCCGGGCCCAGGACTGGGCCATCGTCGGCGTCGCCGCTGTCCTCACGAACGGCTCGGGCGGCCCCGGCGTCGGCCTGGTCAACATGGGCTCGCAACCCCTGCGGGCGGCCGGCACCGAGGAGGCCCTGCGCTCGGGCTCGGGCGCGGCCGACGCCGCGGCGCGGGCCGCGGAGGGCGCCGATCCGCCCAGCGACCTCAACGCCACACCCGAGTTCCGGCGCCACCTGGCGGAGGTCCTCACCCGGAGGGCCCTCGAGGCTGCCGGGGCCTGACCAGCCGGTTTCGGTCGGTCCCGGAGTCCTGCTCGTAGGCTGAGGCCATGTCAGACCCGGGGCCGACCATCGCCAACGACGTCGCGTCCGTGGTCGAGGGCCTGGCCGCCCATGACTACCTCGCCGACGAGGGCCTGGCCACCGCGGTCTTCCTCGCCCTGCGCCTGCAGCGCCCCCTGTTCCTGGAGGGCGACGCCGGCGTCGGCAAGACGGAGATCGCCAAGGCGCTCGCGGCCTGGACCGGCGGCCGGCTGGTCCGGCTCCAGTGCTACGAGGGCATCGACGCGACCCAGGCGCTGTTCGAGTGGGACCACGCCCGCCAGCTGCTCCACCTGCGGGCGGCCGAGGCCGCGGGCCGGGCTGCGTCCACCGAGGCGGAGACGCTGGAGGGCGAGCTCTACGACGAGCGCTTCCTGGTCCGCCGGCCCCTGCTGCAGGCGCTGTACACGCCCGAGGACCACCCGC
>DATBGF010000612.1:0-9405 GCA_036558145.1 Acidimicrobiales bacterium | reverse complement strand
GTCGCCGGGCACGGCCGGAGTCGACCGGCCTGTCGCCAGGTCCACCAGGGTGACCCCCAGGTCCTTGGTCACGACCGCCACCGTGCGGTTGTCGGGCAGTGGCCCGCCGGCGAAGATCGGGGCGACGTCGAGGTGCACGGTGCGCTCGACCGCGGGTGCATCGGTGAAGGCGCCCAGCAAGGCCCCGTAGGTCTCGACCCGGGGGGCGAGCTTGTAGGCGGCCAGCCCCAGCAGCGCCGCGAGGTCGTGCTTGGTGTCGCCGGCGGCTTGCGCCTGGGCGATCAGGGCCTGCACGGCCAGCTCGTGGGCGTCCCGTGACGCCTGGTTGCGCTGGGCGACGGCGACGCCCCCGGCGACCAGGGCGACGACGAGCGCTACGCCCACCGCGGCGAGTTGGACGCGTAGCCGCCGGTTGGTGCGGGCCGACTGCCGGAGCCGCTCGGCGTCCCGCTCCCGCTCGCGGTCGCGCTCGGCGCTGCTGGCGTCGAGGAACTCGCGTTCCAGGGCGGGCACGGCCTGGTCCCGGCCGTCGAGGTGGTCCAGGGCCACCTCCAGGCGGGCGCCGCGGTAGAGGGCGCCCGGGTCGCGGTCCAGCGCGGCCCAGGCGCCCGCGGCCTCGCGCAGTTGGGCCAGGGCCACGATCTCGTCGCGGTCCTCGTCCAGCCAGGTGCGCAGGCGGGGCCACTCGCGCAGCAGGGCCTCGTGGGCCACCTCGACCGTCGGCTCGCGGGACTCCGGGTGGCGGTCGAGGCTCAGCAGGCGGGCCTGCGCCCAGGCCTCGACGACATCCAGCACGAGGTCGGCTGCCGGGCCCGCGGCGGCCACGAGCTCGCTGCGCAGGGCGCGCCGGCGGGTCGGCTCGCCCTCGGGACCGACCACCACCAGCCGGGCGAACAGGCCGCGCAGCCCGGCGCGGGCCGGATCGTCCAGGGCGCTGTACAACGCCTCCGCCCGGGCCGCGATAGCGCCGTCGACCCCGCCCAGGTCGCGGTAGGCGTCCAGGGTGAGGTGGCCGTCGGGGCTGCGCTCGGCCAGCTCGTAGAGGGTGAACTGCAGCGAGGGCAGGGCCGCGGGCTCGTGGAGGACAGAGCCGACCAGCTCCGCCACCAGGGCGGAGTCGATCCGGGCACCAACCCGCTCGGCCGGGCCCACGATGGCGGCCTCGAGCTCGGCCGCGGACATGGCGGCGACAGGCACGGTGGCGTCTCCCAGCGCGGTCCCGAAGCGCTCGAAGCGCAGCGGGCGCTCGTAGAAGTCGGCCCGCAGCGTGGCGACGACCCGCAACCGGCTGTCCTCGGCGCCGAGCGCGTGGACCAGGCCGTCGAGGAATGCCCGCTGCTCGTCCTCCGGCGCCAGCGTGAAGAGCTCTTCCAGCTGGTCGACCACCAGGAGCAGCTCGCCGCCGCGTGGGATGACCTGGCGGAGCACGCCGTCGATCCCCTGCTCGCCCGCGGCCAGCTCGGCGGCGAGGCCGTCGCCGCCGCTCACCGCGACGCGGCGCAGGCTCTCGGCCAGCTCCTCGAACGGAGCCGGTCCCGGGACCATGGTGGCAACGAACCAGGTGTCCGATCCCGGCACCGCGCCGGACCGGACCCGGGGCAGCAGCCCGGCCCGCACGACGCTCGACTTGCCGCTGCCGGAGCCGCCCACCACCACGACGAGGCGCCCGGACCGTCCGCCCGCGGCCAGGCGGTCGACCAGGGCGTCCACCAGCGCCGCACGGCCGAAGAAGTCGGCGGCGTCCGGCTCGTCGAACGCCCGCAGGCCCTTGTACGGGTTCGGCAGCGGCACTGCCGTCCGGCCCGCGGGAGGCCGCGCCGCGACCAGCGCCTCCAGGGCGCGGACGTCGTCCTCCGGGGTCCCGGCCGACTCGCGCCCCAGCGGGAAGTCGGCGAGGAACGCCCGCCCGGCGTCGTCGAACAGCACGCTCTCGGGGACCACACGGCCGTGGGCCAGGCCTGCGGCGGCCGCCGCGGCCAGCGCCCCGCCGACCCGCTCGACGAGCTCGTCCGCCTCGGGATCGGACAGCGGGCCGCGCTGGAGGCGGTCGCGCAGCGTCCCGCCCCGGAGCCGGCGCATCACCACGTAGGCCGCGCCCGGCTCGCGCCACCAGTCGTACAGCGGCAGCAGCGCCGGGTGCCGCAGGGCCCCGAGCCGGCGGGCGTCGGCGTCGAACGAGCGCACGAAGCCGGGGTCGTCCGCAACCGCCTCGGGGACAGCCCGGATGGCGATGTCGCGCTCGACCCCCGGCAGGCGGGCGCCGTACACGGTGCCGTCGCGCCCGGTCCCGAGCCGCTCGCCCAGCCGGTAGCCCCGCACGCGCTGCTCGCCGGGATCCAGGTCCAGCAACGACTCGTCGTGGGCCAGGATCCGGGCCTCCAGCTCCGCCATCTCCGGCGGCGGGTCGAGGCCCATCTCGTCGCTCAGGTACTGGCGATGGGCCTGGTAGGCGCGCAGTGCGTCCACCTGCCGGCCGCTGCGGTACAGGGCCAGGATCAGCTTGGCCTGGAAGGAGTCGCGCAGCGGGTGCTCGGCCACGAGGGCTTCGAGCTCGGCCGCAACCTCCGCCGAGCGGCCCCGGGCGAGATCGGCGTCGGCCAGCAGGTCGTAGGCGACCAGGCGCAGCTCGTCCAGGCGCTGGGCCTCGGGTCGGGCCCACTCCTCGTCCGCGAACTCGGCGTACGCCCCGCCTCGCCACAGCGCCAGCCCGGCCCGCAGCGCCCGGGACGCCCCGGCGACGTCCCCGTGGGCGATCCCACCCCGGCCGGCGTCCACCGACAACTCGAAGCAGGCCACGTCGAACGCGTCGTCCTCCACCACCAGCATGTAGCCCGGGGCTCGGGTCACCACCCGGGTCCCGCCGGCGCCGTTGTCCACCACCCGGCGCAGGCGCGCCACGTAGCTGCGCAGGGTGGTCGGCGCCCGGTCCGTCGGCTCGCCCGCGAAGACGATCTCGCCGAGGCGGTCCACCGACACGACCTTGTTGCGGTCGATCAGCAGGGCCGCCGCCAGGCGCCGCTGCCGCGGCCCGCCGAGGCTCAGCTCATCCTGGCCGTCGCCGTCGACAACGCCCAACCCGCCCAGTGCCCGGTACTGAAGCATCCGCCACTCCGAGTGTCCGCCCGCGCATGACTCTGCCACGCAGCGGTTGCAAATGCGTGGCAAATTGGATCGTGCCCCACCGACGCTGACCTGGGCTTACGTCGTACCCGGCGCCGCGGCGCCGCCGCGGGGGCCTACGCTCGGACCAACGAGACGTGCACCAACGCGTCGGCCGATCGCCGAGGGGAGCGCCGTGATCGTCGTCTCCGCAGCAATCAAAGGTGGGGTGGGCAAGACCACCACGTCCGTCTACCTGGCCGCAGTCGCCGTCAACGGCACCGGGACCGTGACCCTGGTCGACGCCGACCCGCAGGCCAGTGCGGCCGAGTGGGTCGACGAGGCCACCGACACCCCGCTCCAGCGCCTGACGGTGGTGGAAGCGCCCACCGAGCGCCTCCTGACCAAGGCGCTCGACAAGGTGAAACCCGACGACGTGGTCGTGGTGGACACGCCGCCCGCCCACCGGGAGATGGTGGCCAAGGCCCTGGACCGGGCCACCGCGGTGGTGATCCCGACCCGGGTCGGCGGGGTCGAGACCCCGACCGCCACGGCCATGCTCGACATCGTGCCCGCCGGGATCCCGGCCGGGCTCGTGGTCTGCTCGGCCCGCACGTACACCCGGGACTACCACGAGGCCCTGGCCAACTGGGAGGACGAGGAAGCCCAGGTCTGGGGCAGCGTGCCCGAGCGGGTGGCGATCGCCCAGGGCCCCGACGGCTGGCTGGCACCCGACGGGCTCGACGCGTACAGCGAGATCTGGAAGCAGATCCAGAAGGCCGTCAAGGCCGGCTGATCCCCGTCCCGGTCCACCGGCGGTGGCTACGGTCGGGGCGTGGCGGTCGTGCTGCGCGCCGAGGGTCTCACCCGGGACGACGTGGTGGCCGTGGCCCGCGGCGGAGCCGGGGTCGAGCTGTCGGACGAGGCGGTGGCGGCCATGGCCGCCGCCCGGGCCCGGGTCGAGGCGCTGGCCGCGTCGGGCGAGCCCGTCTACGGCATCTCCACCGGGTTCGGCGGCCTGGCCACCCGCTGGATCCCGCCCGAGGACCGCGCCCGGCTCCAGCGCTCGCTGATCGCCTCCCACGCTGCCGGCCTAGGCGATCCCGTGGAGCCCGAGGTCACGCGGGCGATGGTGCTGCTGCGGGCCCGGACCCTGGCCACCGGCGTGACGGGGGCGCGGCCGGAGCTGGCCGCCTCGCTGCTGCGCCTGCTCAACGACGGCGCGCTGCCGGAGGTGCCCGAGTTCGGATCGCTCGGCTGCAGCGGGGACCTCGCGCCGCTGGCCCACGTGGCCCTGGCGCTCGAGCTCCCGCTGGAGGCGAAGGAAGGGCTGGCGCTGATCAACGGCACCGATGGCATGCTCGGCATGCTCGTCCTGGCCTGCGCCGACCTGGGCGGCCTGCTGCGGGCGGCCGACGTCGCCGCGGCGATGAGCGTGGAGGGCCTGCTCGGGACGGACCGCCCGTTCGCCGCCGACCTGGTCGGCCTGCGGCCCCATCCGGGCCAGCAGCGCTCGGCGGCCAACATCGCGGCCCTGCTCGCCGGATCGGCCGTCGTCGCCTCCCACCGCACCGACGATCCCCGGGTCCAGGACGCCTACTCGCTGCGGTGCGCGCCCCAGGTCCACGGCGCAGCCCGCGACGCACTGGCCTTCGCCGAGACGTGCGCGGACCGCGAGCTGGCCGCGGCCATCGACAACCCGGTGGTGCTGGCCGACGGCCGGGTCGAGTCGGTGGGCAACTTCCACGGGGCGCCGCTGGCCCACGCCTGCGACCTGCTCGCCATCGTGGTCGCCGACGTGGCCGCCATGAGCGAGCGCCGCACCGACCGGTTCCTGGACGCGTCCCGCAGCCAGGGGCTGCCGCCGTTCCTGGCCCACGAGCCGGGCGTCGACAGCGGCCTGATGATCGCCCAGTACACCGCGGCGGCCCTGGTGGCCGAGTGCCGCCGGTTGGCCGTCCCGGCCAGCGCCGACAGCATCCCGACCTCGGCCATGCAGGAGGACCACGTCTCCATGGGCTGGTCGGCCGCCCGCAAGCTGCGCACGGCGCTGGTCCACCTGGGACGGGTCCTGGCCATCGAGCTGGTCACCGCGGCCCGGGGGCTCGACCTGCGGGCCCCGCTGGCCCCGGCACGGGCGACCGCCGCGGTGCGCGACGCCCTGCGGTCCGGCGGCGTGGGGCCGCCCGGGCCCGACCGGCCGCTGGCGCCCGAGCTGGCGGCCGCGGCCGGGCTCGTGGGCGACGGGACCCTGGTGGCGGCGGCCGAGGCGGAGGTGGGCCCGCTTGGCTGAGGGCGCGCGCGTCGTGCGGGCACCCCGCGGCCCCGAGCGCAGCTGCAAGGGCTGGCCCCAGGAGGCCGCCCTGCGCATGCTGATGAACAACGTCGACCCCGACGTGGCCGAGCGGCCCCAGGACCTGGTGGTCTACGGCGGGACCGGCCGGGCCGCCCGCAGCTGGGAGGCGTTCGACGCCATCGTCGCCAGCCTGCGGGCCCTGGAGGACGACGAGACGCTGCTGGTGCAGTCGGGCAAGCCGGTGGCGGTGTTCCGGACCCACGAGTGGGCGCCCCGGGTGCTGATCGCCAACAGCAACCTGGTGCCCGACTGGGCCACCTGGGACGAGTTCCGGCGGCTGGAGGCGCTGGGCCTGACCATGTACGGCCAGATGACCGCGGGGTCGTGGATCTACATCGGCACCCAGGGGATCCTGCAGGGCACCTACGAGTGCTTCTCGGCCATCGCCGAGCGCCGCTTCGGCGGCAGCCTGGCCGGGACCGTCACGCTCACCGCCGGACTGGGCGGGATGGGCGGTGCCCAGCCGCTGGCCGTGACCATGAACGGCGGCGTCGCCATCGTGGTCGAGGTCGATCCCGAGCGGATCCGCCGGCGGCTGGAGACCCGCTACCTGGACGAGGCGGCCGACGACCTCGACGCCGCTCTGGCCCGGGCCGAGGAGGCGCGGGCCGACCGCCATGCGCTGTCCATCGGGTTGCTGGGCAACGCGGCCGAGGTGCTGCCCCGGCTGGTCGAGCTGGACGCGCCGGTCGACATCGTCACCGACCAGACCCCGGCCCACGACCCGCTGAGCTACATCCCCGCGGGCCTGTCATTGGACGAGGCCGCCGACCTGCGGGAGCGGGATCCCGGGGGCTACGCCGCCCGGGCCCGGGAGTCGATGGCCCGCCACTGCGAGGCGATGGTGGCCTTCGCCGACCGGGGCGTCGAGGTGTTCGACTACGGCAACAGCCTGCGGCGGGAGGCGGAGCTGGGCGGCTTCGAGCGGGCCTTCACGTACCCGGGGTTCCTGCCCGCCTACATCCGCCCGCTGTTCTGCGAGGGCAAGGGCCCGTTCCGGTGGGCGGCGCTGTCGGGCGAGCCCGCCGACATCGGCGTCACCGACCGGGCCGCCATCGCGGAGTTCCCGGACAACGAGGCGCTGGCCCGCTGGATCCGCCTGGCCTCGGACCGGGTGGCGTTCCAGGGCCTGCCCGCCCGGATCTGCTGGCTGGGCTACGGCGAGCGCGACCGGCTCGGCCTGCGCTTCAACGAGCTGGTGGCGGCGGGCAAGCTGCAGGCGCCCATCGTCATCGGGCGCGACCACCTCGACTCCGGCTCGGTGGCGTCGCCCTACCGTGAGACCGAGGCCATGCGGGACGGGTCCGACGCCATCGCCGACTGGCCTCTCCTCAACGCCCTGCTGTCCACGGCCAGCGGCGCCAGCTGGGTGTCGCTGCACCACGGCGGCGGCGTGGGGATCGGCCGGTCGATCCACGCGGGCATGGTGGTGGTGGCCGACGGCACCGACCTGGCCGCCCAGAAGCTGGAGCGGGTGCTCACCAACGACCCCGGCTCCGGCGTCGCCCGCCACGCCGACGCCGGCTACCCCGAGGCCCAGGCCGTGGCCCGCGCCACCGGCATGCAGCTGCCCATGCAGCCATGACCGTCCCCACCGGCACCCACCGCTTCCGCTCGCCCGGCCACCCACAGGGGCGGCGGGCGATGCCGTACCATGAGTGACGACCCGACCGCCTACTGGGCGCGGCGGGCGCTGCTGCCGGACGGGGTGGTGGGCGGGGTCGTGCTGGAGTGCGGGGCGGATGGGCGGCTGGACGCTGTGCGCAGCGGGGTGGAGGGTGCGCCGGCGGGGGCCACGGTCTTGGGTGGGCTGGTGCTGCCGGGGCTGGCCGACCACCACTCCCACGCCTTCCACCGGGCGCTGCGGGGCCGGGCGGCCGGGGGCGACTTCTGGGCCTGGCGGACCGAGATGTACGGGCTCGCCGGGCGGCTGGATCCGGACACGCTGCTGGCGCTGGCCACCGCGGCCTTCGGAGAGATGGTGCTGGCCGGCGTGACCACCGTGCACGAGTTCCACTACCTGCACCATCCCGACGGGATGGACGATGCCGTGTGCGAGGCGGCGCGGCGGGCCGGGGTCCGGCTCGTCCTGCTCGACACCTGCTACCTGCGGGCCGGCTTCGGGGACGAGGAGCTCGACCCGGTGCAGCGGCGGTTCAGCGACGGCGACGCCGGCCGCTGGGCGGAGCGGGCCGAGAAGGTGGCGGCCGCCCATCCGGACATCGTGGTGGGGGCCGCGATCCACAGCGTCCGGGCTGTCGATACGGAGTCGCTGGGGGCCGTCGCCGAGTGGGCCCGGGAGCGCCGGGTGCCGCTGCACCTGCACCTGTCCGAGCAGCCGGCCGAGAACGGGGCGTGCCTGGCCGCCACCGGCCGCACGCCGGCCCAGCTGGCGCAGGACCACGGGGCCCTGGGCCCAGCCACCACCGCGGTCCATTGCACCCACGTGAGCGCCGGCGACATCGCCCTGCTCGGCGGGACCGGCACGACAGCGTGCCTGTGCCCCACCACCGAGCGGGACCTGGCGGACGGCATCGGTCCCGCGCTCGCCCTGGTCGAGGCCGGCTGCCCGCTGCGGCTGGGGTGCGACTCCCACGCGGTGGTCGACCTGTTCGAGGAGGCGCGGGCGGTCGAGCTCCACCAGCGGCTGGCGACCGGGCGCCGCGGCCTGCACCGCCCGGGCGACCTGCTGGTCGCGGCCACCGCGGGGGCGGCGCTGCGGGCCGGCGAGCCGGCCGACCTGTGCGCCGTCGGACTGGACGGCGTGCGCTTGGCGGGCGTCGATCCCGCCGACCCGGTGCCGATGCTGGTGGCCGCCGCGACCGCGGCCGACATCACCGACGTGGTGGTGGGCGGCCGGCACGTGGTCCGGGACGGGGCCCACGCCACCCTGGACGTGGCCGCCGAGCTGCGGGCGGCCATCGCCGCGCTGCGCTGATGTGGGACCTGCTGCTCACCGACATCGCCGGAGGCGGAGCCATCGCGGTCACGGGCGAGCGCATCGCCTGGACGGGGCCGGCCGGCGAGGTCCCCGAGCGGGCCGCCGAGGTCTGGTCCGCCGGGGGGCGGGTGGTGACGCCGGGCCTGGTGGACTGCCACACCCACCTCGTGTTCGGCGGCGACCGGTCCAGCGAGTGGGAGCGGCGGCTCGCGGGCGCGGGCTACGAGGACATCGCCGCCGCGGGTGGCGGGATCATGGCCACGGTCCGGGCCACCCGGGCCGCCGGCGACGAGGAGCTGCTGGACGGCGCCGTCGCCCGGGCCGCGGCCCTGGCGGCCCGAGGGGTCACGACCATCGAGGTGAAGTCGGGCTACGGGCTCGACCTCGATACCGAGCTGCGCATGCTGCGCGTCGCCCGGCGCATCCCCGAGCGCGTCCCGGTGGACGTGGTGACGACGTTCCTCGGCGCCCACGTCGTCCCGGCCGGGCACGAGGGCTATCTCGACTTCGTGTGCGACGAGGTGCTCCCGGCCGTGGCGGCGGAGGGACTGGCCGACGCGGTCGACGCCTTCTGCGAGCGGATGGCGTTCAGCGCCGAGCAGCTGGACCGCCTGCTCACGGCCGCGACCGGCCTGGGGCTGCCGGTGAAGCTGCACGCCGACCAGCTCAGCGACGGCGGCGGTGCCGCCCTCGCCGCCCGGCACGGCGCCCTCAGCGCCGACCACCTGGAGCACACCTCGCCCGCGGGGGTGGCGGCTCTGGCCGAGGCCGGCACCGTGGCCGTGCTGCTCCCGGGCGCCGCCTACGTCCTGCGGGAGGACGTCTCCCCGCCGGTCGACGCCCTGCGGGTGGCGGGCGTGCCCATGGCCGTGGCCACCGACTGCAACCCGGGGACGTCGCCGCTGGTCTCGCTGCCGCTGGCCCTGCACCTGGCCTGCACCCGCTTCGGCCTCACGGTGGCCGAGGCCCTCGCCGGCGCGACCACGCACGCGGCCCGGGCCCTGGGCCT
>DATBGF010000611.1:0-3531 GCA_036558145.1 Acidimicrobiales bacterium | reverse complement strand
GACGCGGTGCGCACCTGGGAGGAGCGCTACAAGCAGCGCGCCTGGATGCGCCAGCTCCAGGGCGGCACGATCACCCGCGAGCACGAGGACCGCCTGATGGAGACGATCGAGCGCTTCGACGGCCGCCCGTTCCCCACCACTCCCGGTCTCGTGCGCCAGTGGCTGAACGGCGGGACCAGCTCCAGCTCGTCGCCGCTCCAGAACCGCCCCGGGTCGTACCAGCTCGCGGGCCGGCGGGCCGGCAGCAGCCCCATGTGCTGGTAGGTGGTGGCGACCAGCTCCGCGCAGTAGATCGTCTCGCGCGACGTGCGGCGCCGGAGCCGCCCGTTGAGCCACTGGCGGACCAGGCCGAGCGTGGTCGGGAACGGCTTGCCGTCGAAGCGGTCGATCACCTCCATCAGCCGGTCCTCGTGGTGGCGCTCGATCGTCCCGTCCAGCAGGCGGACCCAGGCCCGCTGGCCGTAGCGCTGCCGCCAGGTCGTCACCGCGTCACCCAGCAGGTGGAGCTGCACGCCCCGCTGGTGCTCGCCGGTCCACACGTCGGTCAGCGACCGGCCCAGCTCGGCGTGCCAGAGCAGCGGGGGCAGGTCGTCGAGCGCCACCGCCATGCCCACGTGGTTGACCGGGCTGTTGGTGGCGGTCTGGATGGCCCGATCGGCCAGCGACCTGCCGCGGAACAACCAGAGGTCCCCGGTCGCAGCGGTGGTCACGGCTTCGTCGAGCCCGAGGGTGGCGGTGCTCACGGCCGGTAGCGTACGGACCCGATGCACGTCGGATGGAAGATCATCGGGCTCGCCGGCCTGGCCGGCGTGGCGGCCACAGGCGTGATCGTGGCCCGCCGGCGCCGCGCCCAGCACACCTACGACCCCGATGCCCTGCGCCGGCGCCTCCACGACCGGCTGGCCGAGGTGTCGGGCGACGGCGCTCAGGCGGGGCGGACCTCCACGAGCCGGTAGGTCCAGGGCCGGCTCTCCCGGTGCACGTGGCACGTGAGCTGGACCGGCTCGGCGTGCTCGCGGCGGACGATGACCTCCACCGCGTCGCCGCCGCGCTGCTGGACGAGCACGGCCACCGTGCCCTCGGGCCCCGGCTCGGCCGACAGGACGCCGACACCGTCGATGCGGCGCTCGCCCAGGTGGCTGCGGGCGAACAGCTCGGCCGCCTGCACCAGCGGCGGGTGGCAGCTCCGGCCCCGGTAGTGGTCGAGGTCGACGAGCCCGGCGCGGTGCTCGGCGAGCAGGTACGCGGCCCGCTCGGGCTCGACCCGGCCGTAGTAGACGCCGTCGGGCAGGCACACGATGTTGGCCGCGAAGCGGTCCCCGCCCACGTGCGAGCACTCCCACACGTCGGGGGCCGCCGCCGCCGTCAGCGCCCGCACCACCGGGCGGCCCAGGTCGGCGCAACAGGGATCGTGGCGACCGTTGGTGCACACCAGGTGGATCCCGAGCGGGCCCGGCCGGCCGACGCCGGGCGGATCGGGCCACGCCAGCACGCCCAGGTCGATGTCGAGCAGGGCCTCGGGCTGTGAGGCGGGCACGCGGAGCTGCTCCACCCACCAGCGCTCGACGCCGGAGTGGGCGAGGAAGACAGCCCGGTCCGCCTCGCGGCGCCGCTGTCCCGGCCGGCGGATGAGCAGGACCCGCGCCCGGTGCCTCCGGGCGGCGGCGTCGAGCGCCGCGGCGACCTCCGGGTCGAGGTCGGAGTCCGCCGGCGGGTCGTAGCCCCAGGCCCCGGGCTGCTCGACCAGCAGCCAGCGCTGGACCCGGGAGGCCGTGCCCCACTGGGGCTCGTCCCGGGCGAGCGACTCGGTGGCGCAGCGCAGGGTGAGCGGCTCAGCCATCGGCGGGCAGCCCGCCGGTGCGCAGGGCACCCTCCCGCACGAGGCGCCGCACCAGCACCAGCCGGCTCGGTGCGTCGAGCAGGTCGGCCAGGTCGCCGACCCGCAGCTCGGGGCCGTCCAGCAGGCGTCGCAACGCCGGCTCCAGCGCGGCGGGCAGCACCAGCGTGCGGTCGCCGAGGGTCAGGCGCAGACGGCCGTCGCCGGTCGTGTCGAGCTGGGTGATCGTGCCGGCCCGCGGCCGCAGGACCGTCGTGTCGTCCAGGCCGGGCAGGGCGAGGATCTCGCCCAGCTGGCCGGCGAGCAGCGGCGCCCGGTTCGACACCCAGCGGGTCCGCAGCCCCGCCGCCAGCGCCGCGGGGTCGACACGGCCGAGCCACTCGACCAGGTCGGCGACCACGTCCTTGACCGCGCCGGTGGCCAGGTCGCCGTCGAAGGGCCAGCCCGCCGGGAGCGAGCGGCGGAACGTGACGTCGTCGGCGGCCGCGTCCACGAGATCGGCCAGCACGTCGTGGACGGTGGTGGCCAGGATCCCGAGGGTGAGGTGGAGCGACACGCCCTCCTGGGCGGCGGCCGAGTGGACCACGCCGCGCGGCAGGTAGAGCACGTCGCCCGCGGTCAGGTCCGCCTCGAACAGGACCGGCTGCTCGGCGGCGAGCGCGTGGTCGGTCACGTGGCGGGGGAGCGGGGTGTCGACCGCGGGACGGCGCACCACCCAGTGCTTGGTGCCCTCGCACTGGAGGACGAACACGTCGTGGGTGTCGTGGTGGGGCGCCAGGCCCGCCGCCCCCGGCGGCGTCAGGTAGGCGTTGGCCTGGACCGCGTGGCCGAGCCCCAGCTCCAGCTCACGGCAGAACCGGCCGGCGGGCTCCCACCAGCGCTGGAGGCCCTGGAGCACGATCGTGGCGCCCTCGGCGAACAGGTCCATGACCCGGCCGGTGTCGATGAGGTCGTCGATGTCCTCGCTGCCCTGGCGGGCTCGCCGGAGGTAGCGGGACGGGGCGATGACGTCGCCGTCGTGCACCAGCCGGAACGCGGGACGGCGCAGGCCGCCGACCGTGAGGGCGCGGTCGACGTCGGCCAGTGACAGCACATCGTCGAACGTCGCGGAGTGGCGCCACACCTGTGGCGCCACCCCGAAGATCGTGCTGCGGAACGCGCCGGCGTCGCCGACGCAGCGCCCGAGGGCGTCAGGGATGCCGGGCTCGGTCAGCGCTCAGGAGTCGGTGCCGTCGGTGCCGTCGGCATCGCTGCCGCTGTCGTCGCCGTCGGTGCCGTCCGTGCCGTCGCCGTCATCGCCGCCGCCACCGGTGTCGGTGCCATCGTCGTCGGCCACGTCGCTCGCACGCTCGTGGCGCCACTCCGTGGCGATGTCTTCGTCGGTCAGGCCGGAGATCACGTCAGCCATGTCAGCTCCTCGTCACGGGACCGCCCGTCGGGCACAGACGCTAACCCGCTCCGCCCGGCTCAAACAGGGGTCTGCGACGCGACCCTCGCCAGGCCCGCAGCCTGCGCGACCAGCCGGTACGAGTCGAGCCGGGCCGCGGGGTCGTGGGTGAGCGTGGTGACCATCAGCTCGTCCGCCCCGGTCCGCTCCACGAGCTCGGCCAGCCCTCGCCGCACGGTGTCCGGCCCGCCCACGATGTGCGAGGCGGTCCAGCTCTTCAGGATCTCGCGCTCGTGCGGCGTGAAGG
>DATBGF010000610.1:0-5247 GCA_036558145.1 Acidimicrobiales bacterium | reverse complement strand
TGGAGCTGGAGGGAATCGAACCCTCGTCCGTCGAGCGGTTGCCGTCCGCGGTACGACCATTCCCGGGTTACGGCTCTACGGCTGCCGTGCCGCCGGATCGGTGGGCCTCGCTGGGAGGCCGCCCCCGGGTCTTTCCCCGATGTCAGCGGTCTTTCTCGCCGTCAGCGGTCTTTCCCGCCGTCAACCACCGCTTCTGTTGCCGGGCTGCGGTGATCCGGCCCCGCGTGCCCTCACGGGTCGCGATTTTGCTTTCTACTGCCCTAGATCAGGCGGCGAAAGCGAACTGCTCAGAGTTGGCAGTTGTGTTGGTGCCCCGTTTAAGGAGTCTGAGCAACTCCGGTCGCACGATTCGACTTCCGGTCTCGACGTCGAAACCGATCAGCCCCTTGTCAAGCAGCCCCGCGAGTCTACCGGCCCCCGCGATTCGCCCCGCACCCGCCCCCATGGCACGCTGCGTGCCCATGGTCGACGCCCGGAGCTGGGGTGAGCGCGACGCCGCGGTGGTGTGGCACGGCTTCACCCAGATGGCCTGCTATCTCGACAACGAGCCCCTCATCGTCGAGTCCGGGGACGGGCACGACCTGATCGACGTCGAGGGCCGGCGCTACCTGGACGCCATCTCGTCGCTGTGGGTGACCACGCTGGGGCACCGCGTGCCGGAGCTGGACGAGGCGCTGCGGGACCAGGCGGCCAAGGTCGCCCACTCGACGCTGCTGGGCAACGGCAACCGCACCGTGATCGAGCTGGCGGAAGCGCTCGCGCCGCTGGTGCCCGTGGACCGGCCCCACTTCCTGTTCGCCTCGGACGGAGCGGCGGCCGTCGAGCAGGCCCTGAAGATCGCCTTCCAGTTCTGGGCCAACCAGGGCATCCACGAGCGGACCGGGTACCTGGCCCTGGGCCACGCCTACCACGGGGACACCGTGGGCTCGCTGTCGCTGGGGGCCGGCGGGTTCGGGACCGACCTGTTCGACCCGCTGCGGTTCGAGGTGCTGCGGGCGCCCGGCTACGACGATCCCCGGGCCCTCGACGCGGCCGCCGACCTGGTCGACGCCCACGGGGACCGGCTGGCCGCCGTCGTGATCGAGCCGCTGGTGCAGGGGGCGGCCGGGATGCTCGTCGCCGATCCCGCGGCCTACGGGCCGCTGGTGGAGGCCTGCCGCCGCCACGACGTCCTGCTGGTGTGCGACGAGGTGGCGACCGGGTTCGGCCGGACCGGCACGCTGTTCGCCAGCGAGCAGTGCGGCCTGCGGCCCGACCTGCTCACGCTGGGCAAGGGGGTCACCGGCGGCTACCTGCCGCTGTCGGCCACCGCGGCCAGCACCCGCGTCTACGACGCGTTCCTGGGGCCCGACCTGTCGGAGCGCACCTTCTACCACGGCCACTCCTACAGCGGGAACGCCCTGGCCGCGGCGGTCGCCCTGCGCCACCTGCGGCTGTTCGACGAGTGGGACGTGCTGGCCAACGTGGCCGCCCGGGCCGCCACGCTGGGGCGCCTGGCGGCCGAGCGGCTGGCTCCGGTGCCCGCGGTGGCGGACGTGCGGCTGTGCGGGCTCATGGGCGGGATCGAGCTGGCTCCCCCCGCCGGCGGCCTGCGCTGGGGGCGGCGCGTGTGCGCCGCGGCCGTGCGGCGGGGTGTGCTGCTCCGGCCGCTGGGCGACGTGGTCGTCGTCATGCCCCATCTGACCGTGGGCGACGCCGAGATCGAGCGCATCGTGGACACGCTGGCGGCGGCCATCGGCGAGGTGTGCGGGTGACATCGGGCTGGGACGCGCACGTCGCCGCCGAGCTGGGCGCGGTGCGGGACGCGGGCCGCTGGCGCGAGCCCCGCGACCTGGTCCCGACCGGGGCCGTCACCGGGACGGTCGACGGCCGGGCGGTGGTCTCGTTCGCCTCCAACGACTACCTGGGCCTGACGCACCACCCCGCGGTCGTCGCCGCGGCCCACGAGGCGCTCGACCGCTGGGGGAGCGGGACGGGGGCGTCCCGGCTGGTGGTGGGGTCCCGGCCGCTGCACGCCGAGCTGGAGGCCGAGCTGGCCGCGTGGAAGGGGAGCGAGGCGGCGCTGCTGTTCCCCACCGGCTTCGCCGCCAACCTGGGGCTGCTGGCCACGCTGGGCACCGCGGGCGTGACGATCCTGTCCGACGAGCTCAACCACGCCTCGATCGTGGACGGGGCCCGCCTGGCCCGCGCCGCCGTGCGGGTCTACCGCCACGGCGACCTCGACCACCTGGCCAAGCTGCTGGTCGAGGTGGACGGCCCCGCCCTGGTGGTCAGCGACAGCGCCTTCTCCATGGACGGCGACGTGGCCGGCGTCGCGGGCCTGGCCGAGCTGTGCGCCGCCCACGATGCCCTGCTGGTGCTGGACGAGGCCCATGCCGTGCTCGGCCCGGCGTTCGACCTCGGTGGCGCGGGCGTGCCCGTGCTGCGGATGGGCACGCTGTCCAAGGCGCTGGGGTCGCTGGGCGGGTTCGTGGCCGGGCCGCGGGCCTACGTCGACCTGCTGTGCAACCGGGCCCGCCCGTTCATCTTCACGACCGCCTCCACGCCGGCCGACATCGCCGCGGCCCAGGCCGCGCTGCGGGTCGTCCGCTCGCCCGAGGGCGACGCCCTGGTCGCCCGGCTGCGGCGCCACGTGGACCGGCTGCGGCCGGGCCATCCCACGCCCATCGTGCCGATCGTGCTGGGCGACGAGGCCGCCGCGCTGGCGGCCGCGGCCCGGCTGCTGGACCTCGGGCTGCTGGTCCCCGCCATCCGCCCGCCGACCGTGGCGCCGGGGACGTCGCGGCTGCGGGTCACGCTGTCCGCCGCCCACACCGAGGACCAGGTGGACCGCCTGCTCGCCGCCCTCCCCGCCGGATCCGGTGGACCCGCGGCCTGAGCGCCTGGTCCTGGTCACGGGCACGGGCACCGAGGTCGGCAAGACCTGGGTGGCCTGCCGGCTGGCCCGCGCCCTGCGGGCCCGGGGGCTGATGGTCGCGGCCCGCAAGCCCGCCCAGTCCTACGACCGGTACGACGACGAGGCCGACACCGACGCCGGCCTGCTGGCCCACGCCACCGGCGAGCACCCGGCCATCGTGTGCCCCCGGCACCGCTGGTACGCGGTCCCCATGGCCCCGCCCATGGCGGCCGAGGCGCTGGGCCGCCCGCCGTTCACCATCGCCGAGCTGGCCGACGAGCTGGTGTGGGCCCCGGGCGTCGGCGTCGGGCTGGTGGAGTCGGCCGGTGGCCTCCGCTCGCCGCTGGCGGCCGACGGCGACTCGGTGACCCTGGCCGAGGCCCTGCGCCCCGAGCGGGTCCTCCTGGTGGCGGACGCCGGACTGGGCACCATCAACGCCGTCCGCCTGTCCGCCGCGGCGCTGGCCGGCTGGCCGGTCACGGTGGTGCTCAACCGCTACGACCCCGGCGACGACCTGCACGTCCGCAACCACGAGTGGCTCGCCACCCGCGACGGGCTCGACGTGGTGACCGACCCCGCCGACCTGGTGGCGACGATCGTGGGCTGGCCCCGGGACCACACCCGACGCTGACCAGCCGGCAGGACGGACCCCGCGTGTCGCTCGCGCTCGCGAGCGGCTAACGGCGCCCTCCGTACGGTCGCCGGATGGCGGAGATCCCCACCCAGGTCGCGGCCGTCCCCGGTGCCGCCGTGGTCCTGTTCCCCTGGGCCGGGGCGGGCGCCGCGGTCGCCGCGCTGGAGCGGGCCGCGGCCACGCTCGGGTCCCAGCTCGACACCCGGGGCGACAAGCTGGCCGACATCGCCGACTGGGCCGGCACCTACCGGGACGAGTTCGACGGCGCCCTCGGGCGGGTCGGCGGCGTCGCCGGCGGGCTGCGCGACAGGCTCACGCTCCTGGCCTCGGCCATCGTGGTCGCGGCCGAGAGCGCCAACGAGCAGCAGGCCCTCAACAACCGCTGCGCCGACCTGAGCTGAGGGAGACGGGCGCACGATGGGCACCAGCAGTGCGGACGCCTTCGCCCTCGGCCGCTACGCCGACGACGGGCTCGCCCTGGTGGCGACGCTCGAGTCCGACTCCGACAGCGTCACCGGGGCCGTCTCCGCCCTGCGGGCCAGCGCCTCGCCGCTCGTGCCCTCCCTGGGCGACGTCGACGCGGTGCTGGCCGGCCTGGTGGGGGACTGGCGGCACCTGGACGAGTTCGCCGGGGACGTCGCCGCCGCCTTCTTCACCGCCAACCCCGAGCTCGGCGGGCGGCGGAGGCGCGCGGGCACCGTCCTGCGCATGAGCGACGACGCGGTCCTGGCGTCGGGGCACGTGGGCTACGCCGACCGCGACGGCGCCGTCGCCGCCGCCCGGCGGCTGGCCGCGGACGTGGAGGCCGCCCTCGACCGGGGACGCGCGCCGGCCGGCGACGTGCGGGCCCTGGCGGCCCGCGCCGAACGGGGCCGGTCCGATCCCGCCTTCTCGGTGGCGTTCGTGACCGGCCTCGGTGTGCGACGCATGGTGGCGCTGCCCGCGCTGATTCGCACCGCCGGCCCGACGGGGGCGGCGGGCGGCGGGCCGGGGTGGGCCCGTCAGCTGCTGGCGCCCTTCACGGCGGTGCTCACGACCGCCATGGACACCCGGGCCGCCCGGGCTGCAGGCGACCGGCTCAGCGACGCCTGGGTGGACGAGCTCGCGGCGTTCCAGCAGGACGGGCCCGACGGCGTCCCCACGGACAACGACCTCAGCCTGCTGACCCGGTTCTCGGCCCTGCCGGTGGACGTGCTGGTCGAGGTGGCCGGCGTCCAGCTCGACGACCTGCTGGCCTTCGACGAGATGCCGTGGTCGCTCCACGAGAGCGGTGACCCCTGGGGCATCGGGGGATCGACCACGGAGGTCAACATCCTCGCCGCCCTGGGCGCCGACGACGACGCTTCGCTCGGCTGGCTCACGAGCGACCGCCCGGGCGCCGCCACCAACCTGGAGCGCCTGCTCCGCTACGACCCGAGCACGCACGACCCCACGCTGGGCGCGGCCCTGGCCCAGGTGGTGGCCAACGGGCTGCAGCACCTCGACCGGGACCGGGCCGGCGCGCTGTTCGAGATAGCGGTCGACACCGTCGGTGACCAGGGCACCGTCCACTTCGGGGAGCAGATGCTGCCGGTCCTGGCCGCAGGCGCCCGGACCCACAGGGACCGGCTCGCGGCCCGCGCCGACGAGGTGCTCACGGGGACGCAGGGCCGGCCCGACCGGGACCTGACCCGTTCCGTGTCCGAGGCCCACGACTTCCTGAGGACCGTCATGGCCG
>DATBGF010000609.1:0-8757 GCA_036558145.1 Acidimicrobiales bacterium | reverse complement strand
ACACGACCACACGGGCGGCGACCACACCGGCGGCGACCACACCGGCGACGACCACAGCCACGGCAACAACGGCGGGAACCACAGCCACGGGCCGCTCCCGCACGATCCGCTGACGCCCCCGCACGATCACGACCCCCACGGGCCCAACGACCCCGAGCAGCCCCCGCACGATCACGATCCCAACGTGCCGAACGACCCGGAACAGCCGCCGCACGAGCATCCCGGCACCACGCGGCCCTACGACGCCACGCTGCCGGTGGACCTGAGCGGGTTCCCCGGCGTGACCGCCGAGGAGCAGGCCCGGGCCGAGGCGCTGGTCACCGCCAGCATCGTCAAGCTGCCGGCCTACGCCAGCACGGACGCCGCCTACGCCGCGGGGTACCGCTCGGTCGGCGACGGGTTCACGGGCTACGAGCACTACATCAACTGGTCGATGATCAGCGACGGCCACGAGCTCGACCCCGACTACCCGGAGTCCCTCGTGTACGAGGTCTCGCCCACCGGCTCGAAGCGGTTGGTGGCCGCGATGTTCATGCTGGAGCCGCCCCGCACGCTCGACCAGGTGCCCGACCTCGGCGGCCCGATGACCCAGTTCCACGTGCACAACGACCTGTGCTGGTACCCCCGGGCCGACAACACCTTCCAGGTCATCCTGGCGGGCGCGCCCCCCGCCTCGTGCCCCACGGGCGCGGTGCGCAAGGAGGTCGTGCCGATGATCCACGTGTGGATCGTCCCCTCGGTGTGCGGCCCCTTCGCCGCCCTCGAAGGCGCCTCCGGCGGCCAGATCCAGCCGGGCGAAGAGGTGCTCTGCGATCACGTTCACGGCTCGCACTAGCTCATCGATCGCACTGCCCGGATCGTGCCGGGGGGCCTTAGGCTCCCCGGCATGACCGTCCCCACCCGCACCCTCGGCAGCACCGGTCCCACCGTCTCCGCCGAGGGCCTCGGCTGCATGGGCATGAGCTTCGCCTACGGCACGCCGGACCGGGCCGAAGCGGAGGCCACCCTGGCCCGCGCCCTCGACCTCGGGATCACGTTCCTCGACACCGCCGATGCCTACGGCCTGGGCCACAACGAGCAGCTCGTGGGCGAGGCCATCGCCTCCCGCCGCGAACAGGTCGTCCTGGCCACCAAGTTCGGCATCCGCCCCGACCCCGACGCCCCTGGCGGGCGCAGCGTGCGGGGCGACGCCGCCTACGTCCGGGAGGCGTGCGACGCGTCGCTCGGCCGCCTCGGGGTCGACCACATCGACCTCTACTACCAGCACCGCCCCGACGTCCGGGTCCCGATCGAGGAGACCGTGGGGGCGATGGCCGAGCTGGTGGCCGCGGGCAAGGTCCGCCACCTGGGCCTGTCCGAGGCGTCGGCCGACACGTTGCGCCGCGCCGCCGCCGTGCACCCCATCGCCGCCCTGCAGTCCGAGTGGTCGATCTTCTCCCGCGACATCGAGGACGAGATCGTGCCCGCGTGCCGTGAGCTCGGCATCGGCCTGGTCCCCTACAGCCCGCTGGGCCGGGGCCTGCTGACCGGCGCCGTGTCCAGCCTCGACGAGCTGGAGGACACCGACTTCCGCCGGACGGTCCCCCGCTTCCAGGGCGACAACCTGGAGCACAACCTGGCCCTCGTGGCCGTCGTCCGGGAGGTGGCCGCGGCCCACGGCGCCACGCCTGGCCAGGTGGCGCTGGCGTGGCTGTCGGCCCAGGGCGACGACGTCGTCCCCATCCCCGGCACCAAGCGGCGCACGTACCTGGAGGAGAACGTGGCCGCCCTGGACCTCACGCTCACCGCCGAGGACCTGGAGCGCCTCGGCGGCCTCACCCCGGCCGGCGCCCGCTCCGTCCAGCCCAACTGGACCAACCTGGATACTCCCCCGGCCGGCTGAAGGTCGGTCACCTAGCGTGGGTGCGTGGACTCCCCCTCCCTCGCGCCCACCGCCCGCACGACCGTTCGCCGCCAGCCCGACCGCGGCCACTACGACCGTGACCAGGTCCACGCCATCCTCGACGAGGGCCTGGTGGCGCACGTCGGGCTGGTGTCGGGCGACGGGCCCGTCGTCATCCCCATGCTCTACGGGCGCGACGGCGACCGGCTGCTGCTGCACGGCTCGCCGGCCAGCCGGCTGATGCGGAGCGGGGCCAAGGGCCTCGACATGTGCGTCACCGTCACGCTGGTGGACGGCCTGGTGCTGGCCCGCTCGGCCTTCCACCACTCGATGAACTACCGCTCGGTGGTGGTGTTCGGGCAGGCGAACCCTGTCGCCGACCTGGACGAGCGCCGGGCCGCCCTCGACCTGCTGGTCGACCACATCGTGCCCGGGCGGGGCCCCGACGTCCGGCCGCCGAGCGAGAAGGAGCTCAAGACCACGCTGGTCCTGGCCCTGCCGCTGGACGAGTGCTCGGTGAAGGTCCGCACCGGTCCGCCCATCGACGACGACGAGGACCTCGACCGCTTGACCTGGGCCGGGGTCGTGCCTCTCACCACGGTTCCGGGCGTGCCCGTGCCTGATCCCGACCTGCGTGGCGCCCCGCCGGTCCCGGCCTACGCCACCAGCTACCGCCGCCCCGGGGCCTGAGCGGTCCTAGCGGGCGGATGCATGAGCGTCCGCCCGCCGCCCCCCGGCAGCCGGCGGGCGGACGCTCACGAAGGCCCCAGCCTGCCACCCTGGGACGGCGGAATCACTACGAACGTGTGCTCGCCACATCGCAGATCACGCCGCGGTCGAGGCACGTCTCGACCTCGGTGCGCAGCTTGTCGGGGTCCCAGGCGTTGAAGAAGTCGGCGTGGGCGGTCAGCACCGATCCGGAGGACATGCTCAGCTCGTGGCCGCCGCCCGTGACCGGGTAGCTGATGGCCAGCAGGAGCTGGGGCACCGGGACCGGATGGCTGTCGGGGCAGGCACCGTCCCGGCTGCGGGCCATGTGGGCCACGTGGTCGGGGCTGTCGACCCGCTCGCCGTCCCAGCAGTCCGGGAAGCTCACCGCCAGGCGCAGCGGCCGGCCCTCGGGGCAGTCCGGCGGGGACTCGGCCCGCACCGACCCGGTCCCGCACGACCACGCCATCACATCGAGGGACTGCGGCTCCTCGGCGTGTGGGTCGCCGCCCAGCATCATCAGCCCGAACGGGTAGGGCTCGACCGTGGCGGGATCGACGCCCACGCCCGGCCGGTAGTAGGCGACCGCCTTGGTGGGGGTGACCATCGTCCCGTGGTCCATCAGCGCGGGCGCCCAGTAGGCGGCCCGGTCCAGCTGCTGATCGCAGGTGGTGGCCCCCTCGGACAGGCTGTCGGCGGTCGACCCGGACGCGGTGGTGGTGTTGCCGAAGAAGGTGTGCAGGTGCGACGCCCCGGTGTGCCCGGGGTGGACGATCGGGTCGTCGGACGCCGCGTGGCTGAACCCGCACTCGGTCACGAACTGCGGCACGCGCCCCTGGGGCCCCGCTCCGGTGGGCGACCGCGGCACCGCGTCCTCGGACGCCGCAGACGGCTCGGCGGCGCCGGCCTCCTCCGCGCCGGGCCCGGACGGCCCCGACGACGGCGCGCCGCCGCACCCCGCCACCAGGCAGAGCGCCGCGACGGCCGTCGCCAGGGACCGGATCACGGGCGGGTCACGACGGGCGGGCCGGGACCTGGATGGCGTCGAGGTCGACCCGGACGGGCACGTCGGTGGCGGGCCGCGCCGGGGCGGTGGCGGCGTCGGGCATGTTCTCCTGCGCCGGCGGCTCCGGCGAGGTCTTGTAGTCGCCCGACGGCGGCTGCACAGCGGTCATCAGCGAGATCAGGTCGAGCGCGCCGGCCGTCCAGTCGCCGCCGCTGCCGTCGCCCTCACACGGGGCCAGCGCCTCCAGGTCCAGCGGGGCGGTGGTGGCGAACGTGTTGTCCGAGAAGCAGTTGCCCAGCTGGGACACGTCGTCGACCGAGCCGACGGCCAGGTCCGCCAGGCGCGAGCCCTCGACCACGTTGCCGACCACCGTGTTGCCCCGCGGCTCCCAGATCACCAGATCGGGGATGTCGGCCGGGTCGGCCGGGGTGTCGTTGACCGTCTCGGAGCAGGCCCTGGTGTCGTTCTCCGGCGGGGGCGGGACGTCGTTGGCGTCCTCCTCCGGGAACGGGACCAGGCCGATGCCGGTCCGGTCGTGGTCGTAGACGAGGTTCCGCTCGATGACGTTCCCGGTGCCGCCCGCGGGCAGGATCCCGTTGCCCATCGCCAGCAGCGCGACGTCGATGGCCGGCGTGTCGGCCTGGTTGTTGGAGTACACGAGGTTGCCGACGATCGTCGTCTCCCGCCCCGGGTAGCACAGCTCGTAGCTGCCCGAGTTGGGCACGATGCCGGCCCGGTTGTAGCGGAACGTCGAGTTGACGATGGTGAGGTTGCCGCCGGAGTTGGTGCCCGAGTAGCCGAGCCCGTTGTACTCGGAGACCACCTTGTTGATGGTGGCGTCGCACGGGTAGCACTGGCCGATGTAGAAGCCGGCGTCGGGGCTGCCCGAGGCGTAGCTGTTCTCGAGCTGGCCCTTCGTGGCGGCGTAGGCGTAGATCCCGTAGTCGCCGTTGCGGTACGCGGTGAGGTACGAGCCCCGGTAGCCCTCGACCTCGGTCCAGAAGAAGCCGTTCTTCGTGTAGTTGCGGGCCGTCATGTTCTCGATGGCCACGCCGTCGGCCCCGGTGACCCGGAAGCCGTTGTCCATCGTGAAGCCGCCGTCGAGGATGACCTCGTTGCGGTCGAGGCCCCGGATCGTCAGGTTGTCGGTCTCGACGCTGACGGACTCCTGGTAGGTGCCAGGGGAGATGAGCACGAGGTCGCCCGGCTCGGCGGCGTCCACCGCCTTCTGGATGGTCGGGTAGTCGTCGGGGACGTGGAGCGTGGCCTGGTCGCCGCCCGCCCCCTCGTCGGGTGCCGCGTCATCGTCGTCGCCGCCGCACGCCGCGGCGACCAGTGCCGCCGCGAGCACGAGGCCCATCAGCCGTCGAGCGTTGCTCATGCCTTCCCCCAGTGGATTCGTGCGGTGGATCAGTCGGACACGACGATCGCGCCGACCATGCCCTCTTCGGTGGTGCCGTGGATCGAGCAGTAGTAGCGGTAGACGCCGGGCTCGTCGAAGGTGGTGGAGTAGGTGTCGCCGGGGACGAAGTCGTCGGGCTGCACGCCCCAGGCGTCGCCCGAGACGGGGAGGACGTCGTGGTCGTTGCGACCCTTGTTCTCCCAGACGACCTTGGTGCCCGGCTTGACCTCGATGTTGGCGACCCGGAAGGTGTTGTCCAGGGCGCTGACCTGGACTTCGGACCCGTCCATGTGCACGACGTCGGCGAGCCCGTCGTCGTTGCTGTCGGTGCTGCCGCTGGAGAGCCCGTTGCCACTGTCGCCGTTGCCGCCACCACAGGCAGCGACGAACAACAGGCCGGCGAACGCGACAGCGAGGCGGGGGCGCATCGCACAGAGCGTAGCCACCACCTTATGGTGTAAGGCAATCCGGGTTCGGCCCCGCATCAGCGCAGGAACAGCCCGATCGCGGCGGCCAGCCCGATGACCAGCACGACCGCCCGGAACACCGGAACGGGCATGCGCGCCGCGGTCCTCGCACCCAGGTAGCCGCCCGCCAGCGCCGTCACCGCCATGACCCCGGCGGCCGCCCACTCCACCGGCGCCGCCACCACGAACACCACCACGGCGATGCTGTTCACCAGCAGCGACAGCACGGTGCGTATCGCATTCAGGTCGGTCATGCGCCCGATCATCGTGATGCCCAGCACCGCCAGCAGCAGCACCCCCAGCCCGGCGCCGAAGTAGGCGCCGTAGACGGAGGCCGCGAACACGCCCAGGTCGCGCAGCACCCGGTGGCTCCGCCCGGACAACCCGCCTTCCGCCATGCGCCGGGCCAGCCACGGCTGGGCCGCGAACAGCCCGCAGGCCACCAGCACCAGCCACGGCGCCAGGTGGTCGAAGGCGTCCTCCGAGGTGATCAGCAGCAGCAGCGATCCCGCCAGCGCGCCCACGAACGCCACAGCCGCCAGCGGCGGGAGGCGGTGGCGCTGGGTCGCCAGGTTGCGGCGGAAGCCCGCGGCCCCGCCCAGGTAGCCCGTCCAGATCCCGACGGTGGACGTCACGTTCGCTGTCAGGCTCGGCACCCCGACCACCAGCAAGGCCGGGAACGAGAGCATCGACCCCCCGCCCGCGACCCCGTTGACCATCCCGGCCCCGAAGCCCGCGAGCGCGAGGAACGCGAGCTCGGCCGACGTCATCCGGGCGTGTCTACACCACTTCCAGGATCGAGGGCCGCTCGTTACCGCCGTGGACGGCCAGGGCCGCGCCGCTCACGAACGACGCCAGCGGCGAGGACAGGAACAGGCACGCGCCGGCCACGTCGTCGGGCGTGCCGAACCTTCCCATGGGCACGGTGGCGGCTATGCGGGCCTGGGTGGCCGCGTCGCCGTAGGTGGCCTCCAGATCGTCGGTGGCCATGAGGCCGGCGATCACCGCGTTGACCCGCACGGCGGGCGCCCACTCCACCGCCAGCGTCTTCGTCAGGTTGAGCAGGCCGGCCTTGGCCGCCCCGTAGGCGGCGCTGCGGGGCGACGGCCGGATCCCCGACACGCTGGCGATGTTGACGATCGACCCGCCGCCGTCCTGGGCGGCCATGACCCGGTACGCGGCCTGGGACACGACGATGGGGGCGACGAGGTTGAGGGCGATGATCCGCTCGGTGAAACGGGGCGACGCGGTCGCCGAGTCGACCCACGGGCCCCCGCCCGCGTTGTTCACCACGACGTCGAGCCGGCCGTGGCGGTCGACGACCGTGTCGACCAGGGCCGTGACCTGGTCGGCCTCGCGCACGTCGCAGGCCACGAAGTCGACCCCGACCCCGCTCGCGTCCGGCGCGGTGCGGGCGCACACCGCCACCGTGGCGCCGGCCTCGGCGTAGCGGCGGGCGATGGCGCGGCCGATCCCCTTGGTCCCGCCCGTGACGAGCACGACGCGGCCCCGGTGGTCGAGTGGGTTGTCCATGCTGCCTCCCGCGACCTACCTTGCCACAGCGTCCTGACAGAGCGTCAGAAACACCGAGCCGCTGGGCGGCGACCAGAAACCCAGGGGGGCCCGGCATGCCGATCAGCAGCGAGATCGACGACGGCGGCATCGCCGAGATCGTCGTGGACCACCCGCCGGTCAACGCCCTGCCCGTGCGCGGCTGGTTCGAGCTGGCCTCCACCCTGCGGGTCGTGGGCGCCGATCCGCGCACCCGGGTGGTCGTGCTGCGGGCCGAGGGCCGGGGGTTCAACGCCGGCGTCGACATCAAGGAGATGCAGTCCACCCCCGGGTTCGACGCCCTGCTGGGCGCCAACCGGGGCTGCTACGAGGCCTTCGCCGCGGTGTACGAGTGCCCGGTGCCGGTGATCGCCGCGGTGCACGGCTTCTGTCTCGGCGGCGGGATCGGCCTGGTGGGCAACGCCGACGTCATCATCGCCTCCGACGACGCCACCTTCGGGCTGCCCGAGGTCGACCGGGGGGCGCTCGGGGCGGCGACCCACCTGTCCCGGCTGGTGCCCCAGCACAAGATGCGGGCGATGGTCTACACGTCGGCCACCGCCACCGCGGCCGAGCTGCACGCCTTCGGGTCGGTGCTGCGGGTCGTCCCGCGGGACTCGCTGCGCGCGGCCGCCCTGGAGGTGGCGGCCGGCATCGCGGCCAAGTCGCCGGCGGTGATCCGGGCGGCCAAGGAGTCGCTCAACGGGATCGACCTGTGGGACGTGAAGCGCAGCTACCGCTACGAGCAGGGCTTCACGTTCGAGCTGAACCTGTCGGGCGTGGCGGACGAGCGGCGCGACGCCTTCGTGGAGGACCGGGAGCGGGAGCGGGACACCGAGGCATGACCACGGACAAGACCATGACGGCCGAGGAGGTCGTGGCGCGGCTCTCGTCGGGCATGACGATCGCCATCGGCGGCTGGGCCAGCCGGCGCAAGCCGATGGCGCTGGTCCGGGCGATCGTGCGCAGCGATCTGCGGGACCTGACCATCGTCACCCACGGCGGCCCCGACCTCGGCCTGCTCTGCGCGGCGGGCAAGGTGCGGCGGGCGGTGTACGCCTTCGTGTCCCTGGACACGATCCCGCTGGAGCCGCACTTCCGGGCCGCCCGCCAGTCCGGTGCCATCGAGGACGAGCCCTACGACGAGGGCCTGTTCCACCTGGGGCTGCAGGCCGCGGCGTGGCGGGTGCCGTTCCTGCCCAGCCGGGTCGGCCTGGGGTCGGACCTGCTGCGGGACAACCCTCGCCTCACCACGTTCCCTTCGCCCGTCGGCTCGGGCGAGCCGCTCGTCGCCGTGCCGGCGTTCGAGCTGGACGCCGCCCTGTGCCACCTCAACCGGGCCGACCGGCGCGGCAACGCGGTGTACCTCGGTCCCGACCTGTACTGGGACGACCTCATGCTGCAGGCGGCGCCGACCGGCGGCCGCTTCATCTCCTGCGAGCAGCTGGTCGACACCGCGGACCTGGCCAAGGAGGGCTGCCTGCACCAGATGCGGATCAGCCGGATGATGGTCGACGGCGTCGTGGAGGCCCCCGGCGGCGCCCACTTCACGCTGTGCGAGCCGGACTATCCCCGGGACGAGCCGGTCCAGCGGGCGTACGTGGCATCGGCCAAGTCCCCGGAGGCGTGGGAGGCGTTCCGCGCCGAGTGGGTCGACATCGGTGAGGACGAGTACCAGCGCAAGGTGCAGGCATGAGCGCCACCCGGGCCGAGGTGTGCGTGGTGGCGGTGGCCGAGTGCT
>DATBGF010000608.1:0-3986 GCA_036558145.1 Acidimicrobiales bacterium | reverse complement strand
GCCGACGGGCTCGACCGCGGCGACTCCAGCCTGGTGCTCGCGCTGAAGCACCTGCCGGCCGTGTTCACCCCCGAGCGGCGCTAGGGCGGCACACCCGTGACCGACCTCACGTCGGCGACCGCCACCGAGCCCGGCCAGCGGGCACGCATCCTCGCCGCTGCGCTCACCCTCGTCAGCGAGCTGGGTGCAGCAGGCACGTCGATGCGGCGTCTGGCCAGCGCCTGCGGGCTCAATGTCGCCACGATCTACCACTCCTTCCCGTCGAAGGCCGACCTGCTCCGTGCCCTCGTCGAGGAGCAGCGCTACGGCGAGCGCATGGCCGCCGACGACCCGCCGCTGGCCGGACTCGGCGGTGGTCGCCGTGGCGACGCCGTCGGTCACGCCTTGCGCTCGGGGGTGAACACCGCCGGGAGCCGCTTGAGCGAAAGCACCAGGCTGGAGTCGCCGCGGTCGAGCCCGTCGGCGTCGACGGCGCGGATGTCGCGCAGCCGGGCGAACAGCTCGGTGAACACCACGCCGATCTCGGCCCGGGCCAGGTTGGCGCCCAGGCAGTAGTGGGTGCCGATGCCGAAGCCGAGGTGGGGGTTGGGGTCCCGGTCGACGCGGAACTCGTCGGGCGCGTCGAACACGTCCTCGTCGCGGTTGGCCGACTGGTAGAGCAGGAACACCCGGTCGCCGGCCACGAGGTCGACGCCCTGGTAGGCGTGGTCCTCGGTGACCGTGCGCATGAAGGTCATGACCGGGCTGACGTAGCGGACGATCTCGTCGACGGCCAGGTCCATCAGCTCGGGCCGGGCGAGCAGCTCGGCGTGCTGGTCGGGGAACCGGGTGAAGGCGATCAGGCCGCCGGACAGGGCGTTGCGGGTCGTCTCGTTGCCCGCCACGACCAGCAGGATCAGGAACATGATGAGCTCGTCGTGGGTCAGCTCGGTGTTGCCCACGCCGCCGCTGGCGCCGCCCTCGTCCTGGCGGGCCAGGGCGCCTTCGTCGAACGCCTGCGTGAGGATGCCGATGATGTCGTCGGTCGAGCCGTCGGCCCGCCGGGCCTCGATGAGCTCGATGCAGGTCGCGGCGAACTCGGCGCCCGCCTCGGCCGCGGCCACCAGCACGGGGTCGTCGAAGTCGGTGTGGCCGTCGCCCGCCATCATGGCGTCGCTCCAGCGGTAGAGCTTCTGGCGCTGGTCGGGGTCGAGCCCCATGAGCTCGGCGATGACGATGAGCGGGACGTGCACGGCGAAGTCCGCCACGAAGTCGCACTCACCACGCTCGGCGATCTCGTCGATGATCTGGTTGGACAGGTCGCGGATGTGGTCGGCCAGCCGGCGGACCATCCGGGGCGTGAAGCCCTTGTTGACCAGGCGGCGCTGGCGGGTGTGCTCGGGGTCGTCCATGGAGATGATCGACATGGGGGCGGCGACCTTGGGGCGCACGCCCTGGGCCGCGGAGTACAGCTCCTGGTGGCGCGAGATGTGGGACACGTCCTCGTGGCGGGACACGACCCACAGCTCGTTGCGGGCGTCCCACCACAAGGGCGCGTTGGCGCGCAGCCACCGGTAGGCGTCCCAGGGGTCGTCGTAGAAGCGCGGGTCGAGGACGTCGATGTCCATGGGCGGAGCAGGTCGGCCGGTCGTCCGGTCGGGGGTCCCCTCGGCGAGCGTCATGGTCGCCGAGTCTGTCAAACGAACGTTTGTTGGACAAGGGGCGTGGAGGGTTCAGCACGCGGGGGAGCGGCCTGCCAGACTCCGGATGTGACGGACCGTCAGAAACAGCCCAACATCCTGTACGTGATCTCCGACCAGGAGCGGGACTGGGGCTGGCTGCCGCCGTCGGTCCGGCTGCCGTGGCGCGAGCGCCTGGCGGCCGAGGGCCTCACCCTCGGCAACCACTACACCCACTCGGCGCCCTGCTCGCCGTCCCGCACCACCATGCAGACGGGCCTGCACGTGCCCGAGCACGGCGTGGCCGACAACACCGTGTTCCCGTGGCACACGTCCCTCGACACCGCGGTCCCCACTGTCGGCTCGGTCCTGCGGGACGCGGGCTACCGGTCGAGCTACATCGGCAAGTGGCACGTCAGCTACGGGCCCAACCCGCCGATGGAGGCCTACGGCTACAGCGACTGGGAGGGCAACGACCAGCACTTCATGGGCTGGGCCGGGACCGGGGTCCACTTCGATCCGGTGATCGCCGACAACGCGGCCCACTGGCTGGCGCAGAACGCCACGACCCTCGACCAGCCCTGGTTCCTGACCGTGGCGCTGGTCAACCCGCACGACGTCATGTGGTACCCGATCGACCAGCCGGGCTACCGGGCCGACCATCCCGACGAGCTGGCCGTGGCCCGCGAGCTGCTGGCCATGTCCAAGTGGATGGAGGGCGAGGTGGTGCCCGCCTACGAGGACGACTACCCCGAGGTGGTCGAGGCGCTGCCCGCCAACTTCGGCGACGACCTCATCTCCAAGCCCGCCTGCCAGCGGCAGTGGCGCTGGGACCAGCAGCACGGCATCTGGGGCCTGATCGACCCGGCCGACCCGCACGCCTGGCGCCGCCACCTCGACTACTACGTGCGCCTCCACGAGCTGGCCGACCAGTCGCTCGGCACCGTCCTGGCCGCGCTGGAGGCCAGCGGCGCCTGGGACGACACCGTCGTCGTCTTCACGTCCGACCACGGGGACATGTGCGGCTCGCACGGCCTGCGCTCGAAGGGCCCGTTCGTCTACGACGAGATCATGAAGGTGCCCGCCATCGTGCGGGCGCCCGGCCTCACCGCGCCGGGCGCGGTGTCGGGCGCGCTGACCAGCCACGTCGACCTGGCCCGCACGATCTGCGGCCTGGCCGGAGCGGAGCCGGCCCCGGGCATGCGCGGCGTGGACCTCGGCCCCGTGCTGGCCGATCCCGGCGTCGGCGCGCGGGACCAGGTGCTGTTCTGCCACGCCACTGCGCACACGGTGAACATCCGCTCGACCCGCTGGCAGATCCGGGGCAGCTTCGACGGCCGCTACAAGTACGCCCGCTACTTCGGCGTGGGCGGCGGCCTGCCCAACGACGACCTGTCCGGGCGGCCGACGGCGATGCTGTACGGCCCGGACGCCGCCTTCGAGGACCACGAGCACGAGCTGTACGACCTGCAGGAAGATCCGCACGAGCTCGTCAACCTGGCCCACGACCCCGGCCGCCGGGCCGAGCTGCGGCGGCGCTTCGACGCCCTGGTGGCCCTGGAGGCCGAGGAGTTCGTCGCCCGCTGAGCCCCGCAGGGATCGCCTTTCGGGCCGGTCGGGGCCGCCGGGTATGGTGAACCACTCACGGCGGCGTGGCCGAGTGGCTTAGGCAAGGGCCTGCAAAGCCCTGTACACCGGTTCGATTCCGGTCGCCGCCTCCAGATGGACCAGAGCCCGCAGCCCGCGGTGGACGACGAGCGCGCGACGTTGCTCGGCCTGTTGCAGTTCCAGCGCGAGTCGCTGGTCCGCAAGGTCGCCGGGGTGGACGACGAGGCGGCGCGCCGGTCGCCGGTCGCCAGCGGGACGACGCTGCTCTGGCTGGTCAAACACATGTCCTACGGTGAGTCGATCTGGGTGGAGCGCCGCTTCGCCGGGCTCGACGTCCCGCTGACCGGGGACGCGGTCGAGGTCGAGCCGGACACCCTCGACGCCGCGGTCGCCGCCTACCGCGCCACCTGGGAGCGGGTCGACGCCATCGTGGCCGGGGCGGGGCTGGACGACGAGTGCAAGGTGCCCAAGCCGTCGGGCCAGGCCAACCTGCGCTGGATCCTGGGCCACCTGCTGGAGGAGACCGCGCGCCACGCGGGCCACGCCGACATCCTGCGCGAGCTGATGGACGGCAGCACCGGCCGCTGATCCGGCCTGGCAGGATGGGGGGCCGTGGCCCTGACCCAGTTGCCGCCGCTGGCCGTGGTGGTCAGCTTCCTGGACTGCATCAACCGGGGTGACCTGGCCGGCCTGGGGCGGCTGATGACCGACGATCACCAG
>DATBGF010000607.1:0-1795 GCA_036558145.1 Acidimicrobiales bacterium | reverse complement strand
AGCCGCCACGTCCCCGAGCCCGAGGACGGGATCAGCTACCTGGGCATCGCCGGCATCCCCCGGGCCCGGACGATCCCCACGCAGGGCATCGCCGAGGTCGAGGGACCGGTGCACCTCGCCCTGCGCCGGGTCATGAACCCGTACCTGGTGCCCCAGGCCGTGGCCGGGATGCGCCCGCTCATGGAGGCGGCGACGACCTGGTTCCTGGACTCGCGGATCGAGTCCGGCTCGATCGATCTCGTGCTCGACCTGGCCAACCCGGTGCCGGCCATCCTCACGATGGCGCTCGTGGGCCTGCCGCTCGACGGCTGGCAGCCCTACGCCGACCTGTTCCACGGCACCATCGCCCACCGCCCGGGCGAGCCCGAGTTCGACCGGGCCGTGGCCGGCGTCCCCGGCATGCTGGCCCGCCTGGGCGACGTCGTGGCCGCCCGCCGGGCCGCGCCGGGCGACGACCTGCTGAGCGCGCTGATCGCGCTGGAGGTCGACGGCCGGTCGCTGTCCGACGCCGAGCTCCAGGGCGTCCTGTGGAACCTGATCGGCGGCGGCCTGGACACGACCACCTCCCTCACGGCCCTGTCGCTGCACCACCTGGACACCCACCCCGCCCTGCGGGACCGCCTGATCGCCTCACCGGACCTGCTGCCGTCCGCGACGGAGGAGTTCCTGCGCTACTTCTCGGTCAACGAGACCCTGACCCGCACGGTCCTGCGGGACACGACGCTGGGCGGCCAGTCCCTGTCCCGCGGCGACCACCTGATGCTGAGCTGGCTGTCGGCCAACCGGGACGAAGCGGTGTTCGACCGCCCCGACGAGGTGGTCCTGGACCGGGAGGTGAACCCGCACCTCGCCTTCGGCGTCGGCGCCCACCGCTGCATCGGCATGCACATGGCCCGCACGATGTTCCAGGTCCTGCTGTCGGCGGTCCTGACCCGCATCCCCGACTACCGGATCGACCACTCGGCGACCCGCTTCTACGCCGGCAACCCGGAGCTCAACGGCGTGGTGAAGCTACCGGCCACCTTCACCCCGGGACCACGTCTCGGCCCCCTTGAGCGCCCTTTCTGACCTCTCCTGTTTGCATGGCGCAGCCAGTGCTTTCAAAGTGCTAGCATGCCCAACGTGCTCGTGAGGAACATCCCCACCGACGTCCACGCCGCCCTCCAGCGCAACGCCGAAGTACAGGGCAAGTCGCTGCAGCAGTACCTCGTCGCGGAGCTGACCCGCCTGGCGGAGAAGCCGACGCTCGACCAGGTCCTCGACCGCATCGAGCGCCGCAAGGGAGGCAAGGTCGGTCTCGCCGAGGCGGCGGCCTACCTGCGCGAGCGCAGGGGAACGTGATCGTCATCGACGCCTCTGTCCTCGCCAGCGCGCTCGCGGACGACGGGGACGACGGGGCGGCGGCCCGTCTGATCGTGCGCGAGGCGGGAGCCCTGTCGGCTCCCGACCTCGTGGACATCGAGACGGTCTCGGTGTTCCGCAAGTGGTGGCGGGCCGGCAACCTGACCGTGCCCCGCTTCCGCTCGGCTGTGGACGATCTCGACGACCTCGCCCTCGACCGCTATCCCACGGGCGGCTTCATGCACCGGGCCTACGAGCTGCGGGCGAACGTCACCCCAGCCGACGCGGCCTACGTCGCCCTGGCCGAGGCGCTGGACTGCCCCCTGGTCACGGCGGACGAACGCCTGGCCCGCGCTCCCGGCCCCCGCTGCGAGTTCCAGGTGCTCCGACCCTGACGCTCCGCACCGCAAGGGCACGCCGCGACAGCAGCCAGCCAGCGCGCCGAGGACCACGA
>DATBGF010000606.1:0-18808 GCA_036558145.1 Acidimicrobiales bacterium | reverse complement strand
CGGCTTCCTGGGCGGCCTGGTGGCGATCACCGCCCCCTGCTATTGGGTGTCACCGGCCGGCGCCATCATGATCGGCGCCATAGCCGGCTGCCTCGTGCCTCTCGGCGTCGACCTGCTCGAACGGCTACGCATCGACGACCCGATCGGGGCGGTCGCCGTCCACGGCTTCGTGGGCATCTGGGGCACGCTGGCCGTCGGCCTGTTCGCCACCGGGCAGTTCGGTGTGCCGGGCCCCGAGGGCGCCGACAACTCCGTCACGGTCAGGGGCCTGTTCTACGGCGGTGGGACCTCGCAGCTGGTGGTCCAGATGGTCGGCAGCGCATCCGCTGTGGTGGTGGTGTCCGTCGTCTCGTTCGCCCTCTTCAAGTTCGTCCGGTCCCTGCCCGGCACCTGGAACCTCCGCCTGGAGAAGGAGCTCGAGCTCGAGGGCATCGACTACGCCGAGCACGGCAACCGGGCGTACCACATGGAGTTCGGGCACGGCATGACCTACACGACGCCCGCCGGGATGACCAGCGACCGGGCGCTCGTCGGCGTCGGCGGGCCTCCGGACGGAGACGGAGACACGCCCGACGAGGTGTCCGAGCCAGCGGGCACGCCCAGCTGACCCGTCGGCCGGAGGGAGCCGGGCCCATGAGGGGGTCCGGCTACACCGGCTACGGGGACCACGCCAAGGGACTCACACGGAGGCGACCATGACCACCACGGTTCTGGACCGGGACACACCGCAGCCCGAGCCCGACGCCGAGCTGCCCGCCCTCGACGAGTACGGGCTGCTCCGCTACCGGGGCCACTGGGTGGCCGTGAGCTCGACCGAGGAGCGGGTCCTCCGCCCCCTCCTGGGAAGCTGGCGGCACGTCGTCGGCAGCCAGCAGCTGGTCGAGACCGTGTGGCCGACGACGAAGGTCAAGGCCAACGCCGTCCACACCCTGGTCCGCCGGCTGCGCCGGCGCCTGCAGCCGCTCGGCCTCACGGTCGAGACCATCCGGGCCCGTGGCTTCCTCATGGAGCCGCTCCCCGAGGACGATCACACCAACGCAGTCGCGGCCGGACAGGGCCGCGCATCCTACGAAGGATCGACATGGCCCATCTGATAGTTGCCGTCATCAAACCCCACAAGCTGGAGGAGGTGAAGGAGTCCCTCCGCAACGCCGGCGTGCTCGGCATGTCGGTGAGCGAGCTGCAGGGCTTCGGCCGCCAAGGCGGCAAGAGCGAGGTGTTCCGCGGCTCCGAGTACACCGTCGAGTTCGTCCCCAAGGTCCGGGTCGAGGTCATCGTGCCGTCGGTCGACGCCGAGAAGATCGTCGACATCATCACAGTGGCCGCCCGCACCGGGAAGATCGGCGACGGCAAGATCTGGAGCTTCCCGCTCGACAGCGTCACCCGTGTCCGCACGGGCGAGAAGGGCGACGACGCCATCTGACGCCAAGGTTCCGACGGGGTCGGCCGGTCCGCTGGGGGCGCCGGCCGGCCCCGCCGCGTCAGTCCGCCGCCGCCGGGCCGATCAGCGCCTGGACGCGGGCGAGGCGCTCGTCCAGGGTCGGCGCGTACTCGAACCGCGTCGCTTCCTGGTACGTGTATGCGTCGTCCCGCGGGAGCGGCTCGAACCAGAGGGGCGCGGTGTGGAACGCCACCAGCCCGTCGACGACGGAACGGTCATCCCGCAGCTTCCTGAGCGCGGACAGCATGGCCTCGGGGTTGCGGGTCGAGCTCGTCACGGGTCAGGCGCTCCACCAGGCCGGTCGTCACCACCAGGGTCGTGCGGCTCGGGCGCAGCCCGACGGTCAGCGCGTTCGGGGCGTCGTCCGCCAGCAGGGCCAGGGCGACGGGCGGGGTGCCGACGGCGATGGCCAGCCCGGACACGAGGCCGTCGACGCGGGCCAGCTCTCCCGGACGGAGCGTGACCGCGCCGAGCTGGTCGAGCGTGCGATCGCGCACCCAGAGCACCGGCGACAGGAGGACGAGGGCGCCGAGGAGCCCGACGGCTGCGGCCGCGGGCGCGACCACCGCGACGTGGGGCCCCGGGACGACGAGCCACAGCGCCGTGAAGGCGAGGAGGGACACCAGTGCCCACGCGTTGAGGATCGCCAGGGCCACCGCGGCGAGCGCGCGCCGCCGGTTCCGCCGCACCGCTTCCTCCAGCACGGCGTCAGTCTGGCGTCCGGCTCAGGCCTCGTCGAAGACTTCGGAGTCGTAGAGCTTCCACTCGCCGTGCTCGAGGGAGACGAACACCTCGCGCTCGTCGCTCTCGCCGTCGATCTCCAGCTCGACGGAGACGATGGCGTAGTCGTCCTCCTCGTCGGCCTCGACCACGTCGGTGGACACGACCTCGATGGGGTCGGTGAACGACTCGGCGGCGTTCTGGCACATCACGAGCGCTTCGGCGCGGCTGCCCGCGCCGCTGTAGCGCAGGCGCACGTCGGCGACCATGTCGAGCATCGCCTCGCAGTCGTCGTTGTCGGCCGCGACGAAGTAGTCGCGCACCACGTCCTCCGGCGAGCCCGCGTCCTCGCGGGCGTTGCCGCGGTCGACCACCAGCAGCGACGCGACGGCGGCGGCGGCCAGCAGGATCAGCACGGAGATGGCGATCACGGCGGTGGTGGTCCGCCGCTCCGGGGGTGGAGGGCCCGCCGACGTCATGCCCGGCTGGGGAGGTGCCATGGACATGGCGGAATCCTCCCAGCCGCCGGACAGGTCCGGTACGCGGCCCGGGCAACTGACATGATGCCGTCATGACCAGCGACACCGGCGAGAGCACCGAGGCCTCCGAGCCCTCCGAGACGGCCGAGGCGGTCGAGCGGATGGAGGTCCAGCGCCCCATCCCCGTGGACGCCGCCACCATCTTCCGGATCCTGTGCGACCCGCACGGCCACGTCGCCATCGACAGCGCGGGCATGTTGATGGACGCCGACGGCGAGCCGGTCAAGGCCGTGGGCGACACCTTCGTGGTGCACATGGACCGCGAGGCGCTCAACGACTACCCGCTCGGCCTCTACGACGTGACCGTCGAGATCGTCACCTTCGAGCAGGACCGCGAGATCGCCTGGACGATCGTGGGCCAGATCCGCCCCCAGATCGGCCACGTCTACGGGTACCGCCTCGAGCCGGGGGAGGAGGGCCGCACCCTCGTCACCTCTTACTACGACTGGTCCGAGATCGAGCCCACGTGGAAGGCGGCGAACATCTTCCCGATCATCCCCGAGAGCGCGCTGCGGGCGACGCTGGGCATCCTCGATCGCACCGCGCGGCGCGGCTGGGGCTGACGGGGTAAATAAAGGCCATGGCCAAGGAGGGGTTGACCGCGTTCCAGGCGGTCAACCGCTACTTCGAGGAAGCCGCGCGGCTCGTCGACCTCGACGAGGCGATGTACTCGGTGCTGACCTCCACGTACCGGGAGATCTCGGTGCAGATCCCGGTCCGCCTCGACGACGGCGACCTCATCGTCGTGCGGGGCTACCGGGTGCAGCACAACGGGGCCCGCGGGCCCTACAAGGGCGGGGTCCGCTACCACCCGACCGCCGACCTGGAGGAGGTGCGGGCGCTCGCGTCGCTCATGACCTGGAAGACCGCGCTCCTGGGACTGCCCTTCGGCGGGGCCAAGGGCGGCATCGAGGTCGACCCCACCCCCATGAGCCCCGGCGAGCTGCAGCGCATGACCCGGCGCTTCGCCAACGGCATCGCCCACGTGATCGGCGTGTACCGCGACATCCCGGCGCCCGACATGAACACCAACGCCCAGACGATGGCCTGGATGATGGACGCCTACTCCGCCACCCACGGCTACAGCCCGGCCATAGTGACCGGCAAGCCGCTGGACCTGGGCGGGGCCCCGGGCCGGGAGGCGGCCACCGGCCGCGGCGTCGTCTACATCCTGGAGGCCTACGCCGAGGAGCACGGGCTCGAGATGCGCGACCTGCGCCTGGCCATCCAGGGCTTCGGCAACGTCGGCTCCTGGGTCGCGCAGGAGGCCGCGGCGCAGGGCGCCACCGTGGTGGCGGCGTCCGACGTGTCCGGCGGGGTGCACCGCGAGGCCGGCCTGGACGTGGCCCGGCTCGTCGAGGCCGTGCGGGGCGGCGGGACCGTGCGCGACACCGAGCAGCCCGGCGTCGACCAGCTGACGAACGAGGAGCTGCTGGAGTCGCCGTGCGACGTGCTGGTCCCCGCGGCGCTGGGCGAGGTCATCGACACCGACAACGCGCGCGAGATCCAGGCCGAGGTCGTGGTGGAAGCGGCCAACTACCCGGTGACCCCGGGGGCCGACAAGATCCTCGGCGACCGGGGCATCCCCGTCATCCCCGACATCCTCGCCAACGCGGGCGGCGTGACCGGTTCCTATTTTGAGTGGTCACAGAACATCCAGCAGTTCACGTGGAAGGAAGAGCGCTTCAACGAGGAGCTGCGCGACCGCCTGCGCACCGCCTACCAGGCCACCACCACGTGCGCGGCGGAGTTCGGCTGCACGCTCCGTCAGGCCGCCTTCGCGATCGGGATCAGGAAGGTCGCCCAGGCGGCCCGGATGCGCGGCTACGTGTGATCTTGTAACCCCACGGTCATTGCAGTGCGGCGGGCGGATGGGAAAACTGCCCGCAGTGACATCGGTCAGCGACGCCCCGGGGACCGATCCCGACGCCTCGGGCCCCCGCCACCGGCTGCGGCGGCGGTCGAAGCGGCCGGGCCGGGCCGAACGCAAGGAGGCGCGCCGCCAGGCCGGGTGGTCGGCGCTGACCATCGAGACCAAGGCACCGCGGAGCGGGCGGCTGGAGTTCGACCCGCCGACGCTCAACCTGGAGGACCGCCACCACGACGCCCCCTCCATGTACCGCCAGCGCAAGCGCTACATCGAGGCCGGCACGGTGTTCGCGGCCCTGGTGGCGCTGGGGACGCTCGCGCTGGTCGGGTTCCTCGTCTACCGCGGCACCCGGGTCCACCTGACCGAGACCGGCATCGCCGACCACGACGTCATCACCACCCAGGAGGCGGCCCAGCTCCAGGTCACGATCGTGTTCGCCGACGCCGAGGCCGCGGGTGAGGCGACGCTCAGCTACGACGGCAAGGTCGTCGACGCCCCGGCGGTCCTCAACGACACGATGGTGTGGGCCCCGCCGGCGCCTCCCGAAGAGGGCGACCACGTGCTGTCCCTGGCCGTGCCGCGGGCGCTGCTGGACGACGCCCAGTTCCACTGGCGCTTCACCGTCGACGGCACCGCGCCGAGCCTGGAGGTGCCGAGCGCCGTCGACCCGGTGGCCATCGACGGCAAGGCCAAGATCACCGGCGTGGTCGAGGCGGGTGCCGAGCTGACCGCCGACGACGATCCGGTCGAGGTCGGCGACGACGGCAGCTTCACGCTGCGCTACGACCGGCCGCCCGCGGGTCCCGTCGACCTGGTGGCCACCGACGAGGCGGGCAACGTCACCGCCGCCCAGGTGGTCGTGCCCGTGACCTACCCGGGGCTGCGCGGCGTGCACGTCACCGCCGCGGCCTGGGGCAACCAGCAACTGCGCGACGGCATCCTGGCCATGGTCGACCAGCACCGCATCGACACGGTGCAGCTCGACCTCAAGGACGACAGCGGCATCGTCGGCTTCGACACGAACGTGGCCCGCGCCGGGCAGATCGGCGCGGTGGTCCGCCAGTACGACCTGGACACCGCCATCACCACGCTCAAGAACCACGGTGCGCGGGTGGTGGGCCGCATCGTCACGTTCCGCGATCCCAAGCTGGCCGGGGCGGCGTGGGCCGAGGGCCTCGGTGACCAGGTCATCCAGACGCCGCGGGGCGCCCCCTTCGACAACGGCGGCGGCATGTACACGAACCCCGCCAGCGCCGCGGTGCGCCAGTACAACCTCGACATCGCCCTCGACGCGGTGAGCCGCGGGGTCGACGACATCCTGTGGTCCGACACCCGCCTGCCCGCCGACCCCGCCGGCCTCGTCGTCCCCGGCCTGACCGGCTCGCCATCCGATGCGGTGACCGGCTTCCTGGCCGAGGCGCACAGCGAGCTGCGCCAGCGGGGGGCGTACCAGGGCGTGACCGTCGAGGGCGAGGCCGCCGACCGCGGCGACCTGGTCGGCCAGGACGTGCCCCGCATCGCGCGCAACGCCGACTACGTCGCCCCCGAGATCTACCCCGGGTACTGGGGCCAAGGGCGCTTCGGGGTGGCCGACCCCCGCCACCAGCCGGGCGACCTCGTTCGGGGCGTGCTGGCCCACTACCAGGAGGTGACGGCGGGGACCGGGACGGTGCTGGTGCCGTGGCTCCAGGACTTCTCGGCCCGGGGCGTGGACTACGGCGACGCGGAGGTGCGCGCCCAGATCGAGGCGGCGCGCGGCCTCGGCGTGGAGCGCTTCCTGCTGTGGAGCCCGGCCGTGAGCTACTCGGCCGGGGGCGTGGATCCTGCCGCGTGATCGCGTTGTTGGTCCGCACCAGGCGTGCGGGTAGGGTCCCCGGCAATGGCCGATCAGGCGACATTTGCGGACCAGGCGATGGATCTCATGCCGTCGCTGTACGCCGCAGCGCTGCGCATGACTCGCAACACGGCCGACGCCGAGGACCTGGTGCAGGAGACCTACCTGCGGGCCTACCGCGGCTTCGGCGGGTTCGAGCAGGGCACGAACCTCAAGGCCTGGCTCTACCGCATCCTCACCAACACCTACATCAACAGCTACCGGGCCAAGAAGCGCCGCCCGGAGGAGACCGAGCTCGACGAGGTCGAGGACCTCTACCTCTACCGCCGCATCGGCGGGCTGGAGGCGGCGATGGCCGGGCGCAGCGCCGAGGACGAGCTCCTCGACCGCTTCACCGACGCCGAGGTCAAGCAGGCGCTCGAGTCGCTGCCGGAGAACTTCCGCATGGCCGTGCTGCTGGCCGACGTCGAGGGGTTTGCGTACAAGGAGATAGCCGACATCCTGGACATCCCGATCGGTACGGTGATGTCCCGGCTCCATCGGGGAAGAAAGGCGCTCCAGAAGCAGTTGTACGAGTTCGCAGTCCAGCGGAACCTGGCTGCGCCACGAGACGACACCATGTCCGATACCCATGTCTGATTGCCAAGACTCGCTCCACGAGCTCTACCGGTACCTCGACGGCGAGCTGACCGAGGACCGCAGGGACAAGATCCAGCAGCACCTCGACGGGTGCCAGCCGTGCGCCGAGCCCTACGACTTCGAGGCGGAGCTGCGCAGCGTCATCCGCCGCAAGTGCCAGGAGCAGGTGCCCGAGGCGCTCGTGGCCAAGGTGAAGGCGGCGCTGGTCAACGAAGCGGCGAAGCCGCAGGACCAGCAGCCGAACGCCTAGACGGCGCCGCGGGCGGTCAGGACGGCCTTGGGTGTGCGGGCCAGGATCCTGAGGTCGAGACCGAGGCTCCAGTCGCGCACGTACTGCTCGTCGATGTCGACCCGCTCCGGGTAGTCGATCTGGGAGCGGCCGCCGACCTGCCAGGCGCCGGTGACGCCGGGCCGCACGGACAGGTAGATGTCCCGCCGGTCGCCGTAGTTGTCGATCTCGGCCGGCACGACCGGCCGGGGCCCGACCAGGCTCATCGTGCCCAGCAGGACGTTGAGGACCTGGGGCAGCTCGTCGAGGCTGGAGCGCCGCAGGAACCGGCCCACCTTGGTGACCCGGCGGTCGAGCTCGGCCGGGAGCTTGAACCCGTTGGTGACGTACTCGTTCCACAGCTTCGGGTCCTGGGCCAGCAGTTGCTCGGCCTCGCGGTGCATGGTGCGGAACTTGTACATCTTGAAGCAGCGCCCGCCGAGGCCGACGCGCTCCTGGCCGAACAGGATCGACCCCCGCGACGAGACCATCACCAGCACGGCGATGACCACGCCCAGGGGCACCACCAGGGGAGAGACCAGCAGGACCAGCCCGATGTCCAGCGCCCGCTTGGCCCGCGACGTGGCGGCGGGCGCGGGTACGACGGCCGCGGGCCGGACGGATCCACCTCCACCGAGCGGACGGGGCCGTTCGACCTCAGGTTCTCCCAGCTGTCGCAACGTCGCTGCCCCCAGGAAGCCCGAACTGGTCAGCGTGAAGCTAGCAGTCAGTCAATAGCCGACGCTCATCCGCAAGGCGTACGCCGCGTGTCGGCTCGGCGACAGTACGGCGACAGTTCGCGCTAATCGCCGGACGTTGCCTAGAGTGCGCCCATGCTTGCTGTGGTCTGGCACTACTGGATCGGGGCCGCCCTCGTGATCGGCGCGGTGCTGACGATCGCAGCGATGGGCGTCGGTTACCTGCGCTCGGTCGAGTCGACCCGGTACCCGAAGGGCAGGTAGGCCCGGTGCCCGGCCCGGTCGACTGGGATCTCGCCGAGCGAGTGGCGGTCCGGGTCGCCGGGCACGAGCCGCTGGCCGAGTCCTACCACTACGACCGCCTCGCCCTGGACTTCGACGAGGTCACGGCCCAGGCGGAGCAGCTGGTCGAGCGGGCCACCGGGCTGCAGTCGTCGGCCGGACCGGCGCGCGCCCGCGTCGTCGACCGGGCCGACTGGGTGCGGGCCAACCTGGCCAGCTTCGGGCGCCTGCTGCGACCGCTGACGGACAAGATGGCCGAGCGTCTCGACGACGGCGGCGGGACCGGCAAGGCCATGGTCGGGGCGTTCTCCCGCAAGGCCGCGGCGCTGGAGATCGGCGTCCTGCTGGGGTGGATGGGCACCCGCGTCCTCGGCCAGTACGACCTGCTGATCATCGAGGACGAGGACCCCGACGACCAGGACCTCGTCTACTACGTCGGCCCCAACGTGCTGGCGCTGGAGAAGCGCTTCGGCTTCCCGCCCCGCGAGTTCCGGCTCTGGCTGGCGCTGCACGAGGTCACCCACCGGGCCCAGTTCACGGGGGTTCCCTGGCTGCGCCCCCACTTCCTGTCGCTGGTCAACCAGACCCTCGACGCGGTCGATCCCGATCCCCGCCGGTTCCTCGACGCCCTGGCCCGGGTGGTCGACGAGCTGCGGAGCGGCCACAACCCGCTGGACGAGGGCGGCATCGCCACGCTGCTGGCCAGCCCGGACCAGCGTGACCTGTTCGGCCGCATCGGCGGGATGATGAGCCTGCTCGAAGGGCACGGCGACGTGACCATGGACCGGGCCGGCGAGGGCCATGTGCCGTCGGCCCCCCGGTTCTCGCGGGCCCTGCGGGAGCGTCGCAAGCAGGTCGGCGGCGTGGCCAAGGTGGCCCAGCGGGCGCTGGGCATCGACGCCAAGATGAAGCAGTACGCGCAGGGCGAGGCGTTCATCGCCTACGTCGAGCGCCACGGTGGGGCCGACGCCCTGGACGCCGCCTGGCGCGGGCCCGAGTGGCTGCCCACGCTGGCCGAGATCCGGGCGCCCCAGGAGTGGCTCGACCGGGTGCGGCTGTCCGAAGAGCTGGTGGGGTAGCGGCGCTGGCCGAGGCGCCCGGCCTGCTCTCCGAGCTGGCGGCCCGCTGCGACTTCCCCCCGGCGGGCAGCGAGGTGTGCTGCGCGGTGTCGGGCGGAGCCGACTCGCTCGCGCTGCTGGCGCTGGCGGTGCAGGCCGGCTGCGTCGCCACCGCGGTCCACGTCGACCACGGGCTGCGGCCCGGGTCGGACCGGGAGGCCGGCGTGGTGCGGGCCGCCGCCTCGCGACTGGGCGCGGCGTTCCGGGCCGAGCGGGTGAGCGTGGCGCCGGGGCCCAACGTGGAGGCGCGGGCCCGGGCCGCCCGCTACGCGGTGCTGCCGGCCGACGTGCTGGTGGGCCACACCGCCGACGACCAGGCCGAGACCGTGCTGTTGAACCTGGTGCGCGGCGCCGCGCTCGACGGCCTCGCGGGCATGGCCCCGGGCCGGCGGCCGCTGCGGCGCCTGCGGCGGTTCGAGACGCGGGCGCTGTGCCGGGCGCTGGGGCTGGACCCGGTGGTCGACCCGTCGAACAGCGATCCCGCCTTCCGGCGCAACCGGGTGCGCCACGAGCTGATCCCGCTGCTGTCGGCCATCGGGGACCGCGACGTCGTGCCGGTGGTGGCCCGCCAGGCCGACCTCGCCCGGGACGACATGGTCCTGCTGGACGAGCTCGCGGCCGGGTTGGACCCCACCGACGCCCGCGCCCTGGCGACGGCTCCCGCGGCCCTGGCCCGGCGGGCGGTCCGCACCTGGCTGCGGACCTCGGGCCCGGGCGGGCCCGAGCAGCACCCGCCCGACGCGGCCGCGGTGGCCCGGGTCCTGGCGGTGGTCCGGGGGGAGGCCGTGGCGTGCGAGGTGGCGGGCGGCTGGCGCGTGGCGCGCACGGCGGGTCGCCTGCGCCTGGAGCCGGTCCCCGGTCCCTGAGGCGGTTCAGGGCGCGGCGGCGGGCGGCTCGTCCATCGCGGCCCGGGCGTCGACCAGCGGCTGGTCCGGCACCGTGATGAGGCCCCGGTGGGGGCGGTCGAGGTCGATCGAGATGAACAGGATCAGGATCACGACGCCGGCCGCGACGAGCGAGGTCAGCAGGCCGCGCCCGAGCAGCGCCAGGTAGAGGGACAGCGCGCCGACCGCGATGGCACTTCCCAGCACCTGGAGGACCACGACTGTGCTCGGCACGCGGTTGCGCAGCGAGGTGATGCGGTCCGTGTGCGAGTCGATCATCTCGTTGAGCGACTCGATGTACAGGCGGGGCGCGGTCCCGGTCGGATCGGACCGGACCGCGGCGCCCGCGTCGGACCAGAGCGCCTGCTGGATCTCCTCCATGCGCCGGCCGGCCTGGTCGAACCGGTCGCTGTCGGGCACCTGGTCGCCCAGGATGACGGCCTGGTCGGCGTAGTCGCGCAGCAGGTCGAGCGAATCGGTGCGGTTCGGCTCGCCCAGCAGCTGGGCGCGCAGGTAGGTGGTCCCGATGGCGTTGGCCTCCTCGACCACGATGGCGCGGCGGTTGTCGTAGCGGCCGACGGCCATGGTGAGGCCGAAGGCGAGGACCAGGCCGACGAGGCCGAGCAGCGCGGCCTGCACGACCCCGACCGGCTCGTGCCGGGTCTCGGGGCGGGCCCGCAGCCGGCGACCGACGAGGGTTCCGAGCGCCGCCGCCCCTCCGACCAGCAGCACCAGGACCGCCAGCACCACCCACGTGCTCAGCCGGAAGAACGTCAGGTCCACGGGTGCGCACTCTGACAGCTACCGCTGATCACACAAAACCTTTGCATAATAGTTCTGCACAGATAGTATGCAGTCATGGCCGAGCACGACGAGCGCAAGATCCTGCACCCCGATGCCCGCCAGCTGCGGGTGCTCGCCCACCCGCTGCGCACGCGGCTGTTGGGAGCGCTGCGCTTCCACGGCCCGGCCACCGCCACCCAGCTGGCGGCCCGGCTGGGGACCAACAGCGGCGCGACCAGCTACCACCTCCGGCAACTGGCCGACGCCGGGCTGGTCGAGGACGACGCCGTGCGCTCGACCGGGCGCGACCGGGTGTGGCGCGCCGCACACGACGCCACGTCGTGGATCTCGACCGACTTCGACGACGACCCCGACGCCACGGCCGCCGACGACTGGCTCATGCGCCACCAGTCGCGGACGATGGCGGGCTGGGTCGGCGACTGGCTCGACGCCCGCGGCGAGTGGTCGGTCGAGTGGCGGCGCGCCGCCGACCAGTCGGACTACCACCTCGACCTCACCGCCGAGCAGCTGGCGGCGCTCGCCGGCGAGATCCATGCCGTCGTCGGCCGCTACGTCGCCGCGCAGGACAGCACGGCGCCCGGGGCCGAGCGCGTCACCGTGCTCCTCCAGGCGTTCCCGTCGCCGGAGCGGCGGGTGTGACCGCCGCCGACCTGCGCGTGCTGCGGCGCCGCTACCACCTTCTGCTGGCGCTGCGGTGGCTGCCGTCCGGGCTGTTCATGACGGTGTTCGTGCTGCTCATGCAGGAACGCGGCCTGTCGCTCGCCGCGATCGGCGTGGGCACCGCCACGCAGGGACTGGTGATGCTGGCCCTGGAGCTGCCGAGCGGCGGGCTGGCCGACGCCGTGGGCCGCAAGCCCGTGCTGGTGCTGGCGGGCGCGCTGAGCATCGTTGCCTCCGGGCTGCTGCTCGCCGTCCACGGCGTGGCGCTGCTCGCCGTCGTGTTCGCGATCCAGGGCGTGTACCGGGCGCTCGACAGCGGTCCGCTCGAGTCGTGGTTCGTGGACGCGGCGTTCGCCGGCGATCCCCGGGTCGACATCGAGCGCGAGCTGGGCCGGGCCGGCGTGGTGATCAGCGTCGCCCTCGGCGCCGGCGCGCTGGCGGCCAGCGGGATCGTGCGGGCCGGCGGGATGGGCCTCGATCCGCTGGTCGCTCCGCTGGTGGTCGGCCTCGCCGTGCAGGCCACGGGGCTCGTCGCGGTCCTGGCCCTGGTGGACGAGCCCCGCCGCGGGCGGGGCTGGGCGGCCGCCCGCCGCGCCGTCGGGACGGTGCCCGCGGTGATGGGCGGCGCCGTGCGGACGCTGCGGGCCAGCCGGCTGCTGGCGGCGCTGGTCGCCGGCGAGCTGCTCTGGGGGTTCGGGCTGGTGGCGTTCGAGTCGTTCTTCCCGCCCCGCCTGGCCGAGCTGGGTGGGGGTGCGGACGCCGCCGCCGGCTTGGTCGGCCCGAGCGTGGCCGCAGCCTGGGCCATCTCCGCCATCGGCTGCGTCTGCGGCCCCGCGCTGGTCCGGCGCTTCGGCGGCGGCTGGACCGGCTGCGGGCTGCGCCTCGTGCATGGCGCAGCCGTGATCGGGATGGGCCTGGCCGGCGCGCCGGCCACGCTGATCGCCGGCTACCTGGCGAGCTACTGGGCGCACGGGGCGACCAACCCCGTCCACTACGGCATGGTCCACCGGGCCACGGGCGCCGCGGAGCGGGCCACCGTCGTCTCGGCCAACTCGCTCGCCGCCCAGGTCGGCGCGGCCGTCAGCGGCATCGCGCTCGGCGCGCTGGCCGACGCCGCCGGCATCGGCGCCGCCATGGTCGCCGGCGGTCTCGTCCTCGCCGCCGCCGGGCCGCTCTACCTGACCGGCCGAGCCCGCCCGAAGGTGCGGTCAGCCGGACTGGCCGGGGTCGGAGACGAGGCGGAGGCCCGCCGGGCGGGGGAACCTGCGGCCGAAGGCGGGGGTCGGGTGGAGGGGTCGGGCCTGGTGGGCGGCGGGCTCGGCCCAGAGACCGCCGAGGCGCGCCTCGACCGTCGTGCCCTCGCCCGTCCGGGATGAGACCGTCACCGTGCCGCCCACGACGGCGGCGGACGCCCGCATGCTGACGATGCCCGGGCCCTCGGGGACGGCTTCGGGGTCGAAGCCCTCGCCGTCGTCGTGGACCCGCACCCGCACGACGCCGTCGTCGTCGGGCTCGACGGTGACCTGGACGTCGCAGGCGTCGCTGTGGCGCCACACGTTGTGCAGGGCCTCGTGCACGATCTGCAGGACCACGGTCTCGGTCACCCAGTCGAGCACCAGGTCGCCGTCCACCGACACGCCGAGGTGCGGGCTGAGCCCGTCGCCGTAGACCGAGGCGAAGTGGACGGCGATGGGGGTGCGCAGTCGCTCCTCGGACCGGCGGTCCCCGGCCGGCGACCGGATGGCCATCATCAGGTCCCGCAGCGAGTCGGCGTGACGGCCGAGCTCGCCCCGGACCAGCAGCGACGCCTCCGTGACGGGTGGCGACCCGCCGGCGGGCTCGTAGCCGGCGCCGGCCAGCGTGGCGAAGGACGCCGCGGCGGAGACCGCCTGCTCGTGGAGCTGGCGGGCGAAGTGCCGCCGGTCGCGCACCGAGCGCTCCAGCATCTGGGACAGGAGCCGGCCCCGCTCCTCGGAGGCCACCTCGACCTGCCGGTACAGCCGCCGGGTCTCGCCGATGGCGGCCAGCTGGCGCAGCGCGGCCAGCACGAACAGCAGGGCCACGACGCCGAGCGCGAACGCCACGGTCCACGGGCGCTCCCGGGCCACCAGCGCGGTGGCGCCCAGCAGCGCGGCCAGCCCGGCCAGCGGCAGCGCGGTGGCGAGGCGGGCGCCGCGCACCTGGGCCTGCACCGGCAGGCGCCCGAGGCCGGGGCCCATCAGCCGCGGCGAGTACAGCGGCACCAGGAAGTACATGCTCACCGTGAGCGCGTTGACGAGGATGAGCGGCGGGGCCGGCAGGGTGAAGTTCGACACGCCCTGCGCGGTCTGCAGCGCCACGTTCACGGTCCCGGCGATGGACAGCGCCAAGGCGCAGACGCCGAACAGGCGGGGCCCGGGGCCCAGGCGCACGCACAGCACCGCCGTCCAGTAGATCCCAGCCACGGTGAACACCAGCGTGAGCGCGGCGGGGACGGTGAACCACGACGCGTCGGCCCCCACCACGGCGGGGCCCCACAGGACCACCAGCGGGGCGGTGAGCGCCACCACCGCGGCGACCGCCTCGACCACGTCGACGGTCAGGGCCCGGCGCCCCGACCGGCTGCGGACCAGCATGGCCAGCCCGGTGATCTTGAGGACGCCGCTCAGCGCCACCAGCGGGAGGCCGAGGCCGTTGGCCCAGTGCCAGCCGGTGCGGACCCCGACCAGCATGCCCACGCCGATGATCCACATGACGACGAGGCCGGCGTAGAGCAGGTGGAACGCGACCCGGCACTCGCGGGCCCGCCGGGCGGTGTAGAAGCCGACCACCAGGGCGGGCGACGTGTAGGCGCCGCACGCCAGGTAGATGAGCACGAAGATGTAGTCGTTGGGCGAGTCGACGGTGGTCGCCACCCAGGTCACGAGGGGCACGGTCACGCACACCCATGCGATGCCGAGGTGCCGCACGTAGGCGAAGACGACGAGCGCGTCCTTCTCTTGCGCCAGCCATCGCGGCCACCGCCGGCGGAGCTCCCCTTCCCTCATGAGCGTTCCCCCGAACCCCTCTTGGACCCAACGTCGATGCCACCCTCACGACGTCGGGTCGATAACAGGCGCACTTATTAGGCTGACGGAATGTTACAGACCGTCTGATGCGTGCGCTCGGTGCCTTCCTAGCGTCGGAATAAGGGCGCTCAACCGAAAGTAGCCAGTATTGACGTTAGGGTCAATATTAGCTAGTGGGTGCCTCGACCACCGGGCGCGGTGACCGCTAGGTTCTCCGGCGCATGCCGACCGATCCCCCCGGCGACCTCGTCATGACCGGCGACGGGACCGACTACGTGCACCACATCGACGAGCCGGCGCTCGGGCCCGTGGTGGTGAGCGAGGCGGAGATCCGCCGCCGCATCGCCGAGCTGGGCGACCAGATCACGGCCGACTACGCGGGGCGCTCGCCGCTGCTGATCTGCGTGCTCAAGGGCGCGTTCGTGTTCCTGGCCGACCTGGTGCGGGCCGTCCGCCTGCCCCTCGAGGTCGACTTCATGGCCGTGTCGTCCTATGGCGCCTCGACCAAGTCATCCGGCGTCGTGCGCATCGTCAAGGACCTGGACATCGACCTGCTCGGCCGGCACGTCCTGCTGGTCGAGGACATCGTCGACTCGGGCCTGACCCTCACCTACCTGCGCCGCAACCTCGCCGCCCGCCAGCCGGCCAGCCTCGAGGTGTGCGCGCTCTTCGTGCGCCAGGGCAACCAGAAGACCGAGGAGGAGCTCCGTTACGTGGGCTTCGAGATCCCGCCGGCCTTCGTGCTGGGCTACGGGCTGGACGTCGGGGAGCGGTTCCGCAATCTGCCCTATGTCTGTGAGTTCCGCGGCTCGGCCTGACTTGCGCGTCACGGCGCCGATAGCCTGATCGCCACCGTGAAACGCTTCCCCCGCGCTGCCCTGCTCTATCTCCTCCTCGGTGCCGCCGTGCTCTTCGTGGGCATCCGGTTCTCCACCCGTGGCCCCGACCGCGAGGAGGTCGACCTCTCCGAGTACACCAAGGCCGTCGACGACGGCCAGGTGGCGACCGCCGAGATCAAGGACCACGACCACGTCGTCGTGGGCAAGATGACCGACGACACCGAGTACACGGTCGCCTTCCCGGCCGAGTACGCCGACGAGCTCGTCGCCGACCTGCACGCGGCCGACCCGCCGATCGACGTCACCGTCGACCAGCAGTCCGACTCGATGTGGACCGGCCTGCTCGTGTCCCTGCTGCCCACCGTGCTCCTCGTGGGGGCGTTCCTGCTGGTCATGAACGTCCTTCAGGGCGGGGGCAAGGGCGTCATGCAGTTCGGCAAGTCGCGGGCCAAGCAGGTGGGCAAGGACGAGCCGTCGGTGACGTTCTCCGACGTGGCCGGCTGCGACGAGGCGGTCGAGGAGCTCCAGGAGATCAAGGAGTTCCTCCAGGACCCGGCGCGCTTCCAGGCCATCGGCGCCCGCATCCCCAAGGGCGTGCTGCTCTACGGGCCGCCCGGCACCGGCAAGACCCTGCTGGCGCGGGCCGTGGCGGGCGAGGCGGGCGTGCCCTTCTTCCCCATCTCGGGCTCCGACTTCGTCGAGATGTTCGTCGGTGTGGGCGCCAGCCGGGTGCGCGACCTCTTCGACAAGGCCAAGCAGGCGGCGCCGGCCATCGTCTTCGTGGACGAGATCGACGCCGTCGGCCGCCATCGCGGCGCGGGCCTGGGCGGCGGCCACGACGAGCGCGAGCAGACGCTCAACCAGCTCCTCGTGGAGATGGACGGCTTCGACGCCCGCACCGGCGTCATCCTCATCGCCGCCACCAACCGGCCCGACATCCTCGATCCCGCGCTGCTGCGCCCCGGGCGCTTCGACCGCCAGATCGTGGTCGACCAGCCCGACCTGGAGGGCCGCAAGGCCATCCTCGACGTCCACGCCAAGGGCAAGCCGCTGGCCGCCGACGTCCGCCTCGACGTGCTGGCCCGGCGCACGCCCGGCTTCACCGGTGCCGACCTGGCCAACCTCATGAACGAGGCCGCGCTCCTCACCGCCCGCAAGCGGGGCTCCGACATCACGATGGCCGCCATGGAAGACGCCATCGACCGGGTCCTGGCCGGCCCCGAGCGCAAGACGCGGGTCATGTCCGAGCAGGAGAAGCGGGTGATCGCCTACCACGAGGGCGGCCACACCCTGGTCGGCCACGTGCTCGAGGGCACCGACCCGATCCACAAGGTCTCGATCGTGTCGCGGGGCCGGGCGCTCGGCTGGACCCTGGCGCTGCCCGAGGAGGACAAGTACCTCAAGACCCGCTCCGAGCTGGTCGACACCATGACGATGCTGCTGGGCGGGCGCACGTCCGAGGAGATCGTCTTCGGCGAGCCCACCACCGGAGCCAGCGACGACATCGAGCGCTGCAGCGAGATCGCCCGGGCCATGGTCACCACCTACGGCATGAGCGACCGCCTCGGCCCCCAGCAGCTGGGCACCAAGTCGGGCGAGGTGTTCCTGGGCCGCGACTACGGCCACGAGCCGACCTACTCCGACGAGATCGCGGGCCTCATCGACGACGAGGTGCGCCACCTCATCGACCACGCCCACGACCGGGCCCACTTCATCCTCTCGACCCACCGGGCCACGCTGGACCGGCTGGCCACGGCGCTGGTCGAGAAGGAGACGCTCGACGACTCCGACCTGGCCGACGTGTTCGGGCCGCTCGACAAGGGCACCGGCATCGACGTCCCCCTCGACGAGCTCGAGCGGCCGGCCCGGCTCCGGCCCCGGCGCGAGACCGACGCGGGCGTGACGGTGGCCGAGGCCAACGAGCGCCAGGACGTCCGGCCGGCGCCGTCGCCGGCGGCCGAGCCCGCCTGGCGGCGCATGCTGCGGCGCTGGGGCATGCATCCCCGCCCGTCGGGGACCTGAGCGGAGGCCTCCGGCCTTGACCGACGAGTGGCCCGGCCGGGAGTTCCCGCCCATCGACACCCCGATGGACCTGGAGCGCATCGCCAAGGCGGTGCGCGAGATCCTGGAGGCGATCGGCGAGGACCCCGAGCGTGACGGGCTGCGCGACACCCCCGAGCGGGTGGCGCGGATGTACGCCGAGATCTGCTCGGGCCTGCACGAGGACGCCGACACCCACCTGGCCGTGACCTTCGAGGCCGGCCACGACGAGATGGTGATGGTGCGGGACATCCCGCTCCAGTCGGTGTGCGAGCACCACATCATCCCGTTCATCGGCAAGGCCCACGTGGCCTACATCCCGGGCCGCGACGGCCGCATCACCGGCCTGTCCAAGCTGGCCCGGCTGGTGGACGCCTACGCCAAGCGCCCCCAGGTCCAGGAGCGGCTGACGGCCCAGGTGGCCGACGAGATCGACCGCACGCTCGACCCGCGCGGCGTGATGGTGGTGATGGAGGCCGAGCACCTGTGCATGACCATGCGGGGGGTGCGCAAGCCGGGCTCGACCACGGTGACCTCGGCGGTGCGGGGCCTGTTCCGCACCAGCGTGGCCACCCGCGAGGAGGCCATGCGCTTCATCGTGGGCAACCGCTGACTCCAGCCACACACGGTGGTGATTGAGCGCGCAGAGAGGCATCAGCCGCGGTGGTGCGCGGCATAGGATGTCCGACCGTGCAGGTCATGGGCGTCCTCAACGTGACGCCTGATTCCTTCTCCGACGGGGGCCGCTTCCTCGACCACGACGCCGCGCTGGCCCACGCCCGGGCGCTGGCCACCCAGGGCGCGCACTGGATCGACGTGGGCGGCGAGTCGACCCGGCCGCGCGCCGATCCGGTCCCCGAGGCCGAGGAGCTGCGCCGGGTGCTGCCCGTGGTGGAGGTGCTGGCCGCCGAGGGCGTGGCCGTCTCGATCGACACCCGCAAGGCCGCGGTGGCGGAAGCCGCGGTGGCGGCCGGTGCCCGCATGGTGAACGACGTCAGCGCCGGCCCCGAGGTGGCGGCGGTGGCGGCGGCCGGCGGCGTGGCCTACGTGGCCATGCACATGCAGGGCGAGCCGGCCACCATGCAGGAGGACCCGCGCTACGACGACGTGGTGGCCGAGGTGCGC
>DATBGF010000605.1:0-7520 GCA_036558145.1 Acidimicrobiales bacterium | reverse complement strand
GGACCGAGTCCAGCGGCGGGTGCTCCCCCAGCTCGGCCAGCAGGTCGCAGCAGCAGGCCGCGTACCGCATGATCTGGACCGTCTCGATGCCCGCCAGGTCGTTGAAGAACCAGCCGCAGGACGTGTACATGAGCAGGGCGTGGCGCTGGCTCTCCAGCAGCGTCAGTGCCTCGACGACCGCGTCCTCGCCGCCGACCACGTGCGCGGCCGTGAACCGCTCGACGGTGGTCGCCCCCAGCACCAGCTCGATGTAGGCGTCGCGCGCCGCCCACGGGTCGCCCAGCACGGCGGGGCCGCGGCGCTCGAACACCTCGACCGCCCAGTCGCGCACCCGGTCGAACGCGGCCCGCAGCGGGGCCCGCCACGCCTGGTTCCAGCCGGGCTCGCCCCCGGTGTGGCAGCCGCAGTCGTCCATCCAGCGGGCCACGCCGTGGGCGCACGACCAGGCGGACACGTGGACCATCCCGTCGTGGGTCGGCGGGTGCTGCGCCAGCCAGTCGGCCAGCCGGGGCAGGGCCACGCCGCGCCGGTCCGACTCGACCGACAGCGCGTAGGCCACGCCCCGGTCGGCATAGGTGTGGTGGTGGCCGAACGACTCGCCGTCGCACGCCACCGAGACCAGGTCGCCGCCCCGGCGCTCCACGATGCGGTCGATGACCACCTGGCTGAGGAACCCGCCGAACGCGACCTCGTGGGAGATGGGCCCGTCGTAGACCACCAGGTCGACGCCGAGGTCCGGATCGTGCGGGTGGTGCCAGCGCAGCGCGCCGGGCAGGTCCGCCGCGGGCTCGGCGCCGGCCATCGTGTCCCACTCCGCCGATCCGGGCGCCCGCACCGCGGTGATCTGGCCGGGGGCCAGGATCGTGAAGGCGACGCCCTCCTCGGCCAGCGCGGCCAGCACGCGGTCGTCCACGGCGGTCTCCGGCAGCCACAGTCCTTCCGCCGGCCGCCCGAAGCGGTGGCGGAAGTCGGCCAGGCCCCAGCGGATCTGGGTGCGCAGGTCCCGGTCGTTGCACAGCGGCAGGATGGCGTGGCCGTACGCCTGGGCGATGGCCCGGCGGGAGGCCCGGTCGGCCTCGATGATGCGGGCGTAGGTGTCCGGGGCGTGGTCCTCCAACCAGGACAGCAGTGTGGGGCCCATGTCGAACGACAGCCGCCGGTAGTTGTCGACGACGGCCACGATGCGGCCGTGGTCGTCGAGGATCCGGGCCCAGCCGTTGGGGCGGTAGCACTCCGCGGTGATGCGCTCGTTCCAGTCGTGGAACGGGGCGGCGGTCGGCTGGCGGGGCACCACCTCGGTCCAGGGGTTCTCCCGGGGTGGTTGGTAGAAGTGGCCGTGGAGGACGAAGGCGACGTCTGCGATCAGACGACGTTAGGCGCAGGGACCGCCGGACGGGAACGGGCGCCGGACCGGCCGATCCGGTCCCGGAGCAGGAACTGGACCACGAGGCCCCCGAAGGCCAGGGCACCCGCGGCGGCGAACCCGGCCCGGTCGCTCCCGCTGGTCAACGAGATGACCAGGCCGATGAACGTGGCGCCGAAGCCCTGGGACAGGTCGAAGAACACCGAGAAGGTGCCGACCGCGTGGCTGCGCTCCTCCTCGGGCGCGGCGGCCATGACCGCCGTGAACAGCGACGGGTACAGCAGCGACATCCCGGCGGCGAGGCCGAGCGCCGCCAGCCAGATCGAGGGGATCGAGCCCCAGGCCGCCACCAGCCAGATGCCGAGGGTCACGCCGCACAACGCGAACGTGGAGCCCCGCTGCCAGCCCAGCCGGTCGGGCAGGCGGGCGCCCACGATGCGGATGATCAGCACCAGGCCCGCGTAGAGGCCGAACACCGCACCCACGCTGCTCAGCCCGATCTCCTCGGCGTAGAGCGGCACGAACGCGGCGAAGGCCGTGAACGGGATCAGCCCCAGCAGCAGGATCAGCCCGGGCCAGAGCGCGTTCGGCTGCAGGAAGCGGCGATGGCCGAGCTCCTCGGCCGGCACGGTCTTGCCCCGGGGGATCCACAGGGACGCCACTGCGGCCAGCCCGGCGCACCCGGCGAGCACGAACCACAGGGAGGTGAAGCCGTGGGTGACCAGGGCCTCGCCCAGGGGCGGCCCCAGACCCAGGCCGCCGTAGAGGGCGACAGAGAAGTACGACGCCGCTTCGCCCCGCCGGTGATCGGGCGCCAGGTCCTGGGCGGCGGTGGCGAAGCCCACGAAGGCCGCGGCCTCGCCCACGCCCGTCAGGAGCCGGGCCAGCACCAGTATCCAGAGGCTGGTGGCCAGCGCGTAGCCGAGGATCGACACGGCCACGATGCCGCTCCCGGCGACGGCCAGCAGCCGCCGGCCCCGGGTGTCGCCGATGCGGCCCACCCAGGGGCGCAGCAGCGCGGCCGACACCGCGTAGATCCCTACGCCCAGCCCCACCTCGAAGCGCCCACCACCCAGCTCGTTCTCCACGAACCGGGGCACCGTGGGCAGGAGCGCGCCCATGGCCGTGAAGTAGGCGAACGACGCGAGCATGACCACTGCGAACTGGGGGGAGAGCAGGCTGCGCTCGTCGTCGTCGAGAGGCTGAGGAGGGACGTCACCGAACACGACCGTTCTTGCCTACCACTGTTGCGGACGCAAACACCACCTGATAGGCGGGCCGCCCGCGAGGCGGAGCGTCAGTCGCCGGCAGGGACGAGCCAGCGGACCGCGAGGGGCGGGAGGGTGAGGACGGCGGAGTCGGGCTGGCCCTGCCACGGGGTGCCGTCGGTGGCGACCTCGGGCTGGACCACGCCGCTGCCGCCCCAGCGCTCGTCGTCGGTGTTGAGGGCGTCGACCCAGCGCCCCGGCAGCGGCAGGCCCAGGCGGTAGCCGTGGCGGGGCACCGGGGTCAGGTTGGCCACGACGGCCACGACGCCCTCACGGTCGCCCGTCGCGGTGGGCCCGTGGGGCCCGCTGCGCAGGAACGCGTACACCGAGTTCGTCCGGTCGTCGGCGTCGAGCCATCCGAAGCCGGCGGGCAGCGTGTCGGCCGACCACAGGGCGGGTCGGGCGGCCTCGATCCGGTTGAGCTCGCGCAGCAGGTCGCGCACGCCCCGGTGCAGCGGGTCGGAGAGCAGGAACCAGTCGATCTCCCGGTCGTGGCTCCACTCCCGCTCCTGGGCCATCTCGGCCCCCATGAACAGCAGCTGCTTGCCCGGGTGCGACCACATCCAGGCGTACAGCGCCCGCAGGTTGGCGAAGCGCTGCCACTGGTCGCCCGGCATCTTGCCCAGCAGCGAGCCCTTGAGGTGGACCACCTCGTCGTGGCTGAGCGGCAGCACGAAGTTCTCGCTCCATGCGTAGGTCAGCCCGAACGTGAGCAGGTCGTGGTGCCACTTGCGGTGCACGGGGTCCTGGGAGAAGTACTCCAGCGTGTCGTGCATCCAGCCCATGTTCCACTTCTGGCTGAACCCCAGCCCGCCGGCGTCGACCGGGCGCGTCACCCCGCCCCAGGCGGTGGACTCCTCGGCCACGGTGACGACCCCGGGCACGTCCCGGTGCACGACCGTGTTCATCTCCTGGAGGAAGGCGATGACCTCCAGGTTCTCCCGGCCGCCGAGGCGGTTGGGCACCCACTCGCCCTCGGCCCGGGAGTAGTCGAGGTAGAGCATGGACGCGACGGCGTCGACCCGCAGGCCGTCGACGTGCATCTCCTCCAGCCAGTAGCGGGCGCTGGCGATGAGGAAGTTCCGCACCTCGTTGCGGCCGAAGTTGAACACGAGCGTGCCCCAGTCCGGGTGCTCGCCCTGGCGGGGATCGACGTGCTCGTACAGCGCGGTGCCGTCGAAGCGGGCCAGGGCCCACTCGTCGCGGGGGAAGTGGGCCGGCACCCAGTCCACGATCACGCCGATGCCGCGCTGGTGCAGGTGGTCGACCAGGTCCCGGAAGCCGTCGGGATCGCCGTAGCGGGCCGTCGGGGCGAAGTAGCTCGTGACCTGGTAGCCCCACGACGGCATGTAGGGGTGCTCGGTGGGCGGGAGCAGCTCGGCGTGGGTGAAGCCCAGGTCGGCGAGGTGTTCGGCCAGCCGCTCGGCCAGCTCCCGATAGCCCAGGCTGCGGCCGTCGGGGTGGCGCATCCACGAGCCCAGGTGGAGCTCGTAGACCGACATCCGGTCGTCCCAGGGCCGGGTCCGGGCCCGCTGCGCCATCCACTCGCCGTCGGCCCACTCGTAGTCCGAGCGGAAGATCACGCTGGCGGTGGCCGGCGGCAGCTCGCACGACGTCGCGAACGGGTCGGCTTTGAGCCGGGCGACCCCGTCGGCCCCGACGACCTCGTACTTGTAGCGCTGGCCCGGCATGGCCTCGGGCACGAAGATCTCCCACACGCCCGACGCGCCCAGGCTGCGCATGGGGTGGACCCGCGCGTCCCAGCCGTTCCAGTCCCCCACCACCCGCACCGCCGTCGCCCCCGGCGCCCACACCGCGAACGCCGTGCCGTCGGTGCCCTGGTGGTTGCGGGCGTGGGCGCCGAGCACGGTCCACAGCCGGTCGTGGCGCCCCTCCCCCATCAGGTGCAGGTCGATGTCGCCGAGCGTCGGCCAGAACGGCCAGGGGTCGACGGCGGTGTGCTCGCCGCCGCCGTCCCAGCGGAACGTCACGGCGTAGCCTGGCTTGGGCTCCGCGTCGAGCAGCACCTCGAACACGCCCGCGTCGTGGACCCGCCGCATGGGCCGACCGTCGAGCGTCGCCGCGGTCGCCCCCGGCCGCCACGTGCGCACCACCACCTGGCCGCGCTCGGGGTGCACCCCGAGCAGCCGGTGCGGGTCGCGGCAGGTGCCCGCGGCGATCTGGTCGTTGCCGGACGGGTCGCGGCGGGCCGGCATCAGGAGGCGAGCGCCAGGGCGCGGCGCACCGCGGCGGCGGGGATGACCACCCAGTCCGGCCGGTGCGCCAGCTCGTAGGTGATCTCGTACACCGCCTTGTCGAGCTCGAAGGCCCGCAGCACCCGGGCGCGGTCCTCGGCCGCGGCCGGCAGGACGGCGTCGATGCCGGGCACCCCCTGGTAGCCCTGCCAGTAGGCGGCCACGGCCCGCGTCTCCCACGCCTCGGCCAGCGCGACGAGCTCGTCGTCCACGTCCCGGCCCCGCTCGGCCAGGCCGGCGTGGGCCGCGTAGTGGAACGACCGCACCATGCCGGCGACGTCCCGCAGCGGGGACCCGGCCGCCTGGCGCTCGCGCAGCGGCCGCACGGGCTCGCCCTCGAAGTCGAGGACGAACCAGCCGGCGTCGGCCAGCAGGAGCTGCCCCAGGTGCAGGTCGCCGTGGATCCGCAGCGACGGCCCGGCGTCGTCCACCTCCAGCAGCTCGCCCAGGACCGCACCGACCGCACCCACGTCGACCAGGTCCGCTCCGTCCACCACCTCGCCGGCGACCTCGACCTCGCCGCGCGGCAGCCGCTCGAGCTGGGCCCGGAAGCCGTCCAGCCACGCCTCGGGGTCGCCGTCGGCGACGCCGAACGCCTCGGCCAGCGCCAGGTGCATCCGGCCGGTCACCTCGCCGAGGGTGTGGGCCTCGGGCCCGAAGTCGGCACCCGCCTCCTCGGGCGGCACCCGGGTGCCGAGCAGGTCGCGCAGGGAGGTGTGCGCCAGGCTCCACGCGTCGGTCGCGCCCAGCATGTACTGGCGCACGACGGCCAGGTCCGCCCCCTCGTAGCGCAGCTCGGCCAGCTGCGGCACGACGTGGGGGAAGCCGCGCTCGCCCAGCACCTCGGTGATCTCGACGTCGGGGTTGGGCTCGGGATGGACGCGGCGGAACAGCTTGAGGATGAGCCGCTCGTCGTAGACGACCGACGTGTTGGACTGCTCCACCACCAGCGGGCGGGCCACCTGGGCCGACTCGTCCGGCGCCACCTTGTCGAGGACGGTGAGCGCCAGCTCGGGGTCGACGAGCGCGTCGTACCACAGCAGGCCGTCGACCTCACCCACGGTCACCCGCTGCTTGCCCTGCAGGAAGTCGGACTCGCTGCCGACCGGGCGTCCGCCGAGCACCACCTGGTAGGTGGCGGGCACGCCGGCGGCGTCGGCGGTCTCCAGGAGGTACCAGACCAGCGCCGGATCGTCCTCGCGGCGGTCGAGGGTGGTCGCGATCAGGGACGCGGGGGGCTCGTGGCCTGCGTACCACCGCTGCCGGGGCAGGAACTCGCCCAGCAGCGGAGCCAGTTTCTCGGCCAGATCGTCGAGGCTTGGCACCTCACTTGCCTAGCACTTGTGACGGACCTCGTGAACGCTCGTGACGTGCGGCACAGACGCCGCATATACCGTGACCAGGGACTACCCCGGACAGTGACGGTCCAGCCCGAACCGGGCTCGCGGCGCCGGGCGGGGCGACGATCCCCAGGAGGGTGTGATGGACAGCGAGGGCACCTGGCCGGTCGACTACAGCGACCTGCGGGCCGTGTTCGTGAACTGCACGTTGAAGCGGTCGCCCGAGGTGTCCAACACCGAGGGCCTGGCCGCCATCTCGCAGGACATCATGCGGGGCCGGGGCGTCACGGTCGACGTCATCCGGGCGGTGGACCACGACATCGCGTCCGGTGTGTGGCCCGACATGACCGAGCACGGCTGGGAGCGCGACGACTGGCCCACGCTGTTCGAGCGGATCCTCCCGGCCGACATCCTCGTGCTGTGCACGCCCATCTGGCTGGGCGAGAAGTCCTCGGTCTGCACCCGGGTGATCGAGCGGCTCTACGGCAACTCGTCCCAGCTCAACGAGGCCGGCCAGTACGCCTACTACGGGCGGGTGGGCGGCTGCATCGTGACCGGCAACGAGGACGGCATCAAGCACTGCGCCATGAACATCCTGTACTCGCTGCAGCACCTGGGCTACACGATCCCGCCCCAGGCCGACGCCGGGTGGATCGGCGAGGCGGGCCCGGGGCCGTCCTACCTCGACCCCGGCTCGGGCGGTCCCGAGAACGACTTCACCAACCGGAACACGACGTTCATGACCTGGAACCTGCTGCACGTCGCCCGCATGCTGAAGGACAACGGCGGCATGCCGGCCCACGGCAACCAGCGGCGGGGCTGGGACGCGGGCTGCCGCTACGACTTCGCCAACCCGGACTACCGCTAGCCACCTACGCTGGCCCGGTGAGCGGGCCCACACGGCGGAAGCGGCAGGGACCAGCGCGGCGCGGGCGGCGCCAGGGCGACCTGCCCGCCCTGTTCCCGGTGGGCTGGTTCGGCTGGCCGTCGCTGATCATCGACTGCGTGGTCGTGACGCTCCTGCTCTTCCCGGTCACCGGGCTGGCCATGGGCTTCGCCGCCGCCTTCGTCCCCGCCGAGAGCCGGGACGGCGTCGTGATCCTGGCGGTGGTGGCGGCGGCCGTGGGCTACTGGGTCGTCCCGCTCGGGCGGTGGGGCCAGACGGTCGGGATGAAGGTCCTCGGCGTGCGCATCGTGCGCTCCGGCGACCTCGGCCTGCCCGGGTACCGCCTCGCCTTCGTGGCGCTGATGAGCCGGTGGCGGCCGGTCCCCTCGCTCGCCACGGTGGACGACG
>DATBGF010000604.1:0-10200 GCA_036558145.1 Acidimicrobiales bacterium | reverse complement strand
TCGAAGGCCACCGTGACCGTCGGCGCCAGGACCAGTGTCGCCGCGTCCACCGGCGGCGCGGCCGCCGTGGCGAGCCGGGCGCCGCGGGTCCGGGCCACGACCCACGCGGGCTCCTCGCCCACCTCGAGTCGCCACCGGCCGTCGGCCCCGACGCTGCCGCGAGCCGCGACCTCGCGGTCCGCGGTCAGGGCCAGCACCTGGACCGGCTCGTCGGGGGAGGCGCGCCCCGCGATGGTTCCTTCGCAGATCACGGCGGGCTACCGGATGTCCCGGGCTGGCGGGTAGTCGCGGTCGAGGATGGCCTTGAGCGCGGCGGGCAGCGCGGAGGCCGGACCGCCGGCCGACACCGTGTAGCCGATCGCGCCGGCGACGGGACCGGCGGCGGAGCTGGTGAACGCCGTCGACGCGCTGTACGAGACCCGGTACGCCGTGGCGCGCCGCTGGATCAGGAACGTCTCGAAGTGGGCGCGGAACACGACCGACGTGGCCGTCGGCTGCCCCCGGTACATGGCGGCCGCCAGGCCGGCGGCGCTCGACCCTCCCGGCGCATCGAACATGGTGGTGCTGCTCTGGCTGCGCACGGCCGCACCGCCCGCTTCGTAGAACGGATCCCCGGCGCCACTGTCGACCGCCCAGCGCGGCGAGCCCGGGCTGGTGGTGAGGGGCAGGGCCCCGCTGGTGGTCGGGATCGTGCCGCTGCCGCGCACCTCGCCGGCGGGTGTCGTCGCCACCACCTCGAACCACACGAACTGGAGCCACTTGGAGTCAGCGGTGAGCGCCCCGCTGTACTCGAGGGCGATCACGTTGGGCACCGTGGACCCCGGCCCGAGCTCGATCTCCTCGCCCGTGCGCACCTCGACCTGGCCGACCGGCGGGCCCTGGTGCCCCGCGGGCACCGCGCCCACCTCGCCGGAGTGGGCCACCGCGCCCCGATGGGTGGTCCGGATCTGCCTCTGGACCGCGACCGGGCCCGACAGGCCCGACAGAGGCGACGGGTGGTCGCCCCGGCCGGCGATGACCCGGACCACCGCCTGGTTGCCGGCGCTGCGCTGCATCGCCAGGAGGGCGGCGGCCGAGCCGCGTTCGGGCGACTCGGGCTCGGTCGACCGCCCGGTCGGGACACCACGATGTCGTCGATCGGAACGCGTGGACGACGGATCCCGGTTGTGAACGACCACGGCCACTCCCCGCGACGTGCCGCGGCCAGCGTACGCCACGTTGCGTGCCCTTTGGGGCACGATTTGTGCCGTCAACGGCGGCGCTCGCCGTAGTCGCCGAACGGCGCGTCACGCTCGCGGACGGCGTCGCGCCAGCCGATGTCCTGGGCGCGGCGGACGAAGTCGAGGCCCTCCTGGGTGTGGCGGGCGACGCCGTCGAAGATCAGCCCCAGCAGCCGGCTGGTGTCCGGCTGGTACTGGTGGCGGGCGACGTCGTTGAGCATCCACTTCATCATCTTGAGCTGGTTGAGCGGGAGCCGGGCGATGCGGTGGGCGAGGTCCGTGGCGTGGTCCGCGAGCCGGTCGTCGTCGACCACGTCGAGGATCATGCCCATGGCCGCGGCCTCCTCGGCGGTGATCTCGTCGCCGGTGAACAGGTAGCGCTTGGCCCGCTCCAGGCCCAGCCGGGCCACCCACACCCAGGGCGCCTCGGGGACGCCCCACACCCGGGCCGGCGGGTAGCCGAACCGGGCCGAGCGGCCGGCGACGATGAGGTCGGCGTTGAGCACCATGTCGGTCCCGCCCGCGATGCACCACCCCTGGACCGCGGCGATCGTCGGCTTGGACACCTCGTGCAGCCGGGCGAAGGTCCGCCCGAACGTGCCGATCATCTCGACATCGGCCACGGTGTCCCACACCCGGGCACCCTCGCCGGCGGTCGTGCGGCCCGCGGTCGACCAGTCGAGCCCGAACCCGGCGCAGAAGGCCGGGCCTTCCGCGCACAGCAGCACGACCCGCACCCCGTCGTCCCGCTCGGCCGCGTCGAGGGCGGCGCTCAGCTCGTCCCGCAGGCCGGGGGTGATCGTGTTGTACTCGGCGGGCCGGCACAGCACGAGCCGCCGGACCGCGCCGTCGTCCTCGCTGCGAATGGCTGACGTCACCCCGCCCATTGTGGCCTACCCTCGGCCGATGGATCGCGAGCGCTTCCCGGGGTTGAGGGACGGGTGGGTGCGGCTCGACGGGCCGGCGGGGACCCAGGCGCTCGACGAGGCGATCGAGGCGGCCTCGGCCTGGTGGCGGTCCGGGGATCCCGCCAACGCGCACGGTCCGTTCCCCCAGGCGCAGGCCACGGACGCGCTGGTCCGGTCGGCCCGGGAGGTGGTGGCCGAGTTGCTGGGGGGCGAGCCCGAGGGCATCGTCTTCGGGGAGTCGATGACCTCGCTCACGCTGCGGTTGGCGGCGGCGGCGGGCCGGGAGCTCCGCCCGGGCGACGAGGTCGTCGTGACCCGGCTCGACCACGACGGCAACGTGCGGCCGTGGATCATCGCGGCCGAGCGGGCGGGAGCGGTCGTGCGGTTCGCCGAGCCCGACCGGGCCACGCTGGCGCTGGAGCCCGAGCACGTGGCCGCAGTCGTGAACGAGCGCACCCGGTGGGTGGCGTTCACCGCGGCCTCCAACGTCGTCGGCTCTGTCCCCGACGTGGCCGCCATCTGCCGGGTCGCCCGCCAGGCCGGGGCGCGGACCTACGTCGACGCCGTGGCCGCCACGCCCCACCGCCGGATCGACCGGCGGGCCTGGGGCGCGGACGCCGTCGTGTGCTCGGCCTACAAGTGGTACGGCCCCCACCTCGGGGTCCTGAGCGCCGACCCTGCGCTCCTGGCCGCCCTGCACCCGGACAAGCTCGTGCCCGCACCTGACACCGTGCCCGAGCGGTGGGAGCTGGGCACCCTCCCGTTCGAGCAGCTGGCGGCGGCGCACGCGGCCGCACGCTTCCTGCTCGACCGGGTGATCCCGGCGGGGTGGGCGGAGGAGCAGGCCCTGGCGGACAAGCTCGATGCCGGCCTCCGGGCCATCGACGGCATCCACGTCCTCGGTGAGCGGCGGCCCGGCGACGCGCCCACCCGCTGGTTCACCGTGGCGGGCGTCGAGCCCGAGACCGTCGCCCACCGGCTGGCCGGCCGGCGCATCGCGGTCTGGGCGGGCACCAACTACGCCTGGGAGCTCTCGCACTGGTGTGGGCTGGGCGAGGCCGGCGCGGTGCGGGCCGGCCTCGTCCACTACAACGACGCGGGCGACGTCGACCGGCTGCTGGACGCGCTCAGGGGCTGACGCGTTCGCCCTGGCGCCGGATCCGGAGCCAGCGATAGCCGAAGCCGGGCAGCGTGACGTTCAGCGTGCCGGACTCCAACGGCTCCTCGGGCGACCCGTCGAGCAGGTCGTCGGCGCCGGCCAGGTCGTCGATGCCGTCCAGCGGCAGGCCTACGCGGCAGGCGTCGGGACCGAAGTTGTGGACGGCCACGACCGTCGAGCCGTCCCAGTCGCAGCGGTGGGCCAGCACGCCGGGCTGGTCGTTGCGGATCACCGAGCAGGTCCCCATGCCGAGCTCGGGGGTCTCCCGGCGCCGGCGGATGAGCCGCTCGAACCAGTTGAGCAGCGAGCCGGCGTCCCGCCGCTGGTCGGCGACGTTGACGGCCAGGGGAGCGAAGGCGCCCTCGGGCAGGGGCCGGGTGAGGCGGCCGGGGTCGGCGGTGGAGAAGCCGGCGCCCGGCTCGGCCGACCACTGCATGGGCGTGCGGACGGCCAGGCGGTCCTGCACCGCCAGGTTCTCGCCCATGCCGATCTCCTCGCCGTAGAAGAGCACGGGCGTGCCGGGCAGCGAGAACAGCAGGCTGTACGCCATGCGGATCCGGCGCTCGTCGCCGTCGAGCATGGGCGGCAGCCGGCGCCGCAGCCCCCGGCCGTAGAGCTGCATGTCCGGATCGGGGCCGAAGGCGTCGAACACCTCCTGGCGCTCCTCGTCGCTCAGCTTGTCCAGCGTGAGCTCGTCGTGGTTGCGCAGGAACGTGGCCCACTGGCAGTCGAACGGGACGTCGGGCAGCTCGCTCAGCGCCTGCTCCACCGGCGTGGCGTCGCGCCGGGCCAGCGCCAGGTAGATCCGCTGCATGACGTGGAAGTTGAAGACCAGGTTGAGCTCGTCGCCGTCCTCGTCGCCGAAGAAGGTGCGCTGGTCCTTCGGCTCCAGGTTGACCTCGCCCAGGAGGATGGCTTCGCCGTGGCGTCGCTCCAGGAAGGACCGGATGTCCTTGAGGTAGCGGTGCGGGTCGACGGACGGGGCGCCGTCGATGCCGTCGAGCTCGATCAGGAACGGCACGGCGTCGACCCGGAACCCGCTGACGCCCAGCTGCAGCCAGAACCCGATGATGCGGGCGATCTCCTCCCGCACGGCGGGGTTGGCGATGTTGAGGTCGGGCTGCGTCTTGTAGAAGCGGTGCAGGTAGTACTGCCGGGCCTTGCGGTCGAAGGTCCAGACGCCGCCCTGGTCCCCGGGGAAGGTCTCGGTGAGGTCGGGATCGTCGGGCCGCTCGTCGGCCCAGACGTACCAGTCCCGGTAGGGGGACTCGGGGTCGGACCGGGCGGCCCGGAACCAGGGATGCTGGTCGGACGTGTGGTTGACGACGAGGTCGATGATCACCCGGATGCCCCGGTCGCGGGCGGTCCGCACCACCTCCACGAACTCGCCCAGCGTGCCCAGCCGGGGGTCGACGTTGTAGAAGTCGCTGATGTCGTAGCCGTCGTCCTGGTCGGGCGTGGGATAGAAGGGCATCAGCCACAGGGTCGACACGCCGATCCCGGCGAGGTAGTCGATCCGGTCGATCAGCCCGGGCAGGTCGCCGATCCCGTCGCCGTCGTGGTCGAGGAACGTCTGGACGTCCAGGCAGTACATGACGCCGTTCTTCCACCACTGGTCGCTGGTGAAGGCAATGCTCACCCACCAGGCGTGCCCGTCCGCCGGGCCTCCTACACGCGGGCGTGCGGTCCTGGTTGCGGGGGGTGACCGCGGGGGTACGCGGAGTCCATGACAGCCGTGCACACCGCGGACCCGACGGGCGACCGCCAGGCGGGCGGGACCGGCCGGTCCCGGCAGGGGAGCGTCCGCCGGTTCGTCCGGGAGCACAGCCTGGCGATCGTGGCGCTGGGGGCCTTCCTCGTGCTGTGGCTGGGAGGCCAGGTGTGGACGGGGCTCCGGACGTTCAACGAGGAGCAACGGGCCCACGGCGAGCCCACAGTCAGCCTCTTCCACTACCTGACCGAGGCGGAGTTCGGCGAGGCGACGTTCGAGAACTGGGAGTCCGAGTTCCTCCAGATGGGCGTGTACGTCCTGCTCACGGCGTGGCTGGTCCAGCGGGGCTCGTCCGAGTCCAAGCCGCCGGAGGGCGATCCCGACAAGGACGAGGACCCCCGTGCCCACCGGGACGACCCGGATGCGCCGTGGCCGGTCCGGCGCGGGGGCTGGGTGCTGCGCGTCTACGAGCACAGCCTGAGCATCGCCCTGCTGGGCATGTTCGCCCTGGCGTTCCTCGGGCACCTCATCACGGGCGCCCGCGCCTACAGCTCGGAGCAGATGGCCCACGGCGAAGCCGGCGTGACCGCGCTGGAGTACCTGTTCCGCTCGCAGTTCTGGTTTGAGTCGTTCCAGAACTGGCAGTCCGAGTTCCTGGCCGTCGGCTCGCTCGTGGTCCTCAGCGTCTACCTGCGCGAGCGGGGCTCGGCCGAATCGAAGCCGGTCGCCGCCCCCCACCGCGAGACGGGGTGATAACGTACAACCGAATGGTTGTACGTGGGGTCGCTGTGGGAGCACCGAACGAAGTCGAGGACGCGGGCGTGGACGTGCTGTTCCACGCCCTGGCCGATGCCACCCGCCGTGACATCGTGCGCCGCTGCGTCCCGGGCGAGCTGTCGGTGTCCCGCCTGGCCCAGGCCTATCCGATGAGCTTCGCCGCGGTGCAGAAGCACGTCGCCGTGCTGGAGCGGGCGGGCCTGGTCAGCAAGCAGCGGCGCGGGCGCGAGCAGCTGGTGCGCACGGAGCCCGAGGCGGTGCGCCGGGCCCGGCGGGCACTGGACCGGCTCGAGGCGGCTTGGCGTGAACGGGTGGACCGCATGTCCGAGCTGCTCGCCCCCGTCCCCAAGCCGTAGTCACCCTCCAAGGACCGATGAGAGGACGAGATCGTTGACCGTCATCCGCGTCGACAAGGACGTCGACAACCTGAGCCTGACCCTGGTCGCCGAGTTCGACGCCCCGATCGAGCGGGTCTGGCAGCTGTGGGCCGACCCGCGCCGGCTCGAGCGCTGGTGGGGCCCTCCGGCCTATCCGGCGACCATCGAGGCCCACGACCTGACACCCGGCGGAGAGGTCACCTACTTCATGTCCGCCCCCGACGGCGGGGTGAGCCGGGGCTGGTGGCGGGTCACGTCCGCCGATCCGCCCAGGTCGCTGGAGTTCGTCGACGGTTTCGCCGACTCGCAGGGGACCCCGCGCGCCGACCAGCCGACCACGACGGTCCGGGTCGAGCTCAGCGAGCACGACGGCGTCACCCGGATGGAGATGCGCTCGACCTTCGCGTCGCTCGAGCACCTCGAGCAGGTGGTCGACATCGGTGCGATGGAGGCCTTCCAGCTGGCGGTCGGCCAGGCCGACGCCGTGCTGGCCGGCTGACCCGCGCCGTCCCCGAGATCTCAAGCCAACACCGAAAGGAAGCACTGCGTGCGCAAGCTCAAGCTCCAGGTCCAGACCTCCATCGACGGCTACATGGCCGGCCCGAACGGCGAGATGGACTGGATGACCTTCCCCTGGACCGAAGACATCGGCACCTACATCAACGCCCTCACCGAGCCGGTGGACACGATCGTGCTGGGCCGCAAGCTGGCCGAGGGGTTCATCCCCGCCTGGGAGGCCGGTCCCCCCGGGGAGCCCCAGGAGGCCATCGACCGGATGAACAGGACGCCCAAGGTCGTGATCACCGACAGCCTCACCGAGTCGCCGTGGAAGAACGCGACCGTGGCCGGCGGCGACCTCAGCAAGACCATCAACGAGCTCAAGGAGCGCGACGGCGGCGACATCATCGTCTACGGCGGCTCCACCCTGGTCACCGGGCTCATCGCCTGCGGGTTGGTGGACGAGCTCCACCTCTTCGTCAACCCCAGCGCCATCGGGGACGGCCTCCCGGTGTTCGCCAACCTCGACGACAACCAGCGGTTCCAGGTCGTCGACGTCCGGCCCTTCGACTGCGGGATCACCGCCATGGTCTACGCACCTAAGGGTGATTGAGGCCCATCTCAGAGTCTTTCGCCTCTACTGACTCATGGTCTCACGGCGCACCGTGAGGCCATGAGGATCGGGCGATTCACGACGAAGCAGAGAGTTCTGGTGGGCGCCGCGACCGCCGTGCTGGCCGCCGGGGCCCTCATCGTGGTGTGGGCCGGCGAGGACGACGCCGAGACCGTCGCCGGCCCGGACACCACCCTGGACCATGAGACGACCACCACCTCGACCACCGTCCCCACGACCACCTCGACCACCGCCGCCGGCGAGACCACCACTGCGCGACCGACCACGGCCGCGCCCCGGGGCCGGGTGCCCGGTCCGGTCCCGGACGTGAGCGCCAACCCGAGCGCCGGCTCGGGCGAGATCGCCGTGCGCTGGGGCCCGGCCACCGGGGCCACCGGCTACCGGGTCCTGCGCTCCGCCCCGGCCGGCGGCCGCTTCGTCGTCGCCGCTGACATCAACGTGACCACGGGCGCGACGACCGAGGCCGACGGCGTGACCACCATCTGGTCGGCCAACCACAACTACCGCCCCGGCGGTCCCCGGCTCACCACCCCCGACACGTCTCCGTGGTTCGAGCTCATCGACGTCGGCAACGGGCAACGACCCGCGCTGGTTCAAGCTCGTGGCCTACAACGCCGCCGGCCAGGGCCCGGTGTCCGCCGCCTACTACTCCGTCCCGTCGTACCCGCCGCCTCCGTTGCCGGGGACGCCCACCGAGCCGGTGAGGCCGACGACGGTGGCGACGGTGCCCGTCCTCCCGCCGGGCGCGTGGCCCGGCCCGGTCACCCGGGCGGAGCGCCCGCCCGGGTGACGGCGCAGGTCTTCACGGCCGCCCCCGCCCTGACCCTCAGGTCGAGAAGTCCGGGGTGGCGGAGCGGACCGAGTCGCTGCGCCCCTTGGGCTCCTCCCACTCCTCCTGGCGGCCGAGCGCCGTGAGGTCCAGGAAGTAGTACGACCCGCCGGTCGACTCCAGGCCCCGTGCGTACTGGGAGTAGGTGTGGAAGATGCGGCCGTCGACCGTGAGGAAGCAGCTGCGCCCGGGCAGCTCCTGGGGCTTGGTGGTGTCGAAGCTCTCGCCGCGGGCCTCGAACTCGGCCAGGGTGCGGTAGTTGTACTCGATCGGCTGCACGGACTCGTCCATCGTGACGCCGAAGTCGTAGTTGAAGCTGGTGCCGTTGGACGAATACCAGGGGATGTCCCAGCCCCGGGCTTCCTTCCAGCGCACGAGCTTGTCGATCGGAGCCCGCGAGACCATGGCGTAGCTGGTGTCCCGGGCGTGGAGGTGGCGGAAGAAGCCCGGTGACAGCTCGTCGGTGCCCGCGGTGCAGCTGGGGCAGCCCTCGTCCCACGAGGGATCGAACATGAAGTGGTAGACGACGAGCTGCGGGCGGCCGTCGAACAGGTCGGAGAGGTGCACCGGGCCGTCGGGGCCCTCGAAGGTGTAGTCCTGCACCTCGACCATGGGCAGGTTGCGGCGCTCGATGCTGAGGGCGTCGCGCCGGCGGGTCAGGTCCTTCTCCTTGGCCAGCAAGTCCTTGCGGGCGGCCAGCCACTCGTCGCGGGTGGCGATCCTGGGAAGGCTCATCACGTGCTCCTTGCGTTTCGTGGGCGCGTGGGTTCGCTCCACACATCAAGTACTGACCGCCTGTGGGGCGCGAAATCATCGATTCGGGAGCCTTGACCCTCCTGCCAGGGGAGGGTCGAGGATCGGGCCATGGCATCCATCCGCAAGGTCATCGAGCTCGGCGCCTCCCCCGACGCCGTGTGGGACGCGCTGGCCGACTTCCAGGCCGTGCACGAGCGCGTGGCCCCGGGCTTCGTGACGAGCTCGCGGCCCGAGGGCGAGGACCGCGTCGTCACGTTCGCGCCCGGGGGAGAGGCGCAGGAGCGCCTGGTCACGGCAGACGCGGCCGGCCGCCGGCTCGTCTACACGGTGGTCCGCAGCGGGCTGGGGGCGACCCACCACCAGGCGTCCGCCGAGGTCCACGAGCCCACCGACGGAACCGGCGGCTCCCGGTTGGTGTGGATCACCGACGTGCTGCCCGACACGCTCGGACCGGTGATCGACGGCCTCATGGACCAGGGTGCGGTCGCGATCGCCCGCACGCTCACCGGGTGAGAGGATCGCCGGCGCGATGGACGTGCTCCTCAGCATCGGGCAGTTCTCCAAGATGACCTACCTCAGCGTGAAGGCGCTGCGGTACTACCACGACGTGGGACTGCTGGAGCCGGCGCTGGTCGATCCGGCCACGGGCTACCGGCACTACGCCGTGGACCAGGTGGGCACGGCCCAGGCCATCCGCCGCTTCCGCGACCTGGAGATGCCGATCGGGGAGGTGCGCCAGCTGCTCGGCGCCCCGGACGAGGCGGCCCGCAACCGTGCGATCCTCACCCACCTGGAGCGCATGCACCGCCAGCTCGACCAGACCCGGGCCGCGGTCGAGTCGCTGCAGGCGCTGCTCAGCGAGGGGCCGGCCCGCGAGACCCGGGTGGCGATCCGCCGGCTGCCGGTCACGCGGGCGGTGGTCACCCGGGCCGACGTGGCGTTCGACGACTGCGGCGACTGGCTGACGCCCGCGCTGGACGGCCTGCGGGCGGGCGTGGCGGACGCGGGCCTGACCGTGGCCGGGGCTGACGGTGCGCTGTACTCGGACGCCTTCTTCGAGGCGGGCGTGGGCGAGGTGACCGCGTTCGTCCCGGTGGTGGGCGAGGGGGCCGGGACGGTCGACCTGCCCGCCACCACGGCCGCCGTGCTGGTCCACGAGGGGTCCTTCGCCGACCTGGACCGGGCCTACGGGGCGCTGGGCACCGCGGTGGCGGAGATGGGCGTGGCCGGCGCCGGCCCCATCCGGGAGCACTACCTCGACGCCACCAGCACCGAGGTGTGCTGGCCGGTGGCGGGTGCCCCCGGGTGACCGACCGGGCCGCGGTGGTCGA
>DATBGF010000603.1:0-12947 GCA_036558145.1 Acidimicrobiales bacterium | reverse complement strand
CTCGCTGCCCTCGTCCCAGGGGCGGGGCAGCTGGTGCTCGTAGAAGATGCCGAACTTCACGCCGCGGCCTCCGTGGTGCCGAGCGCGTGGAACTGGGCGAGCAGGTCGGGGCCGTTGGGCCGTTTGTTGCACCAGTGCTCGATCTCGCCCAGGATCGCCGCCCGGTTCGCCTGGCGCCCCGCGCCCAGCGAGGCGTCGAGCGCCGCGTCCCACAGCGTGCCGATCATCTCGGTGCCGTCGTGCTTGCGGCCGGACGTGCCGACCCACGTCCGGTCACGCATCTCGGTGAGGGCCGTCGCCAGGTAGCCCACGTGCGGCGTCTCGTCCTGGCGGATGCAGGCGACGAGGTCGGCAGCTGCGCCGTCGCCCGCCACCAGGTCGCGGTCGGAGAGCAGCGTCTCGGCCCAGGCGAAGGTGTGGAACGCCTGCACCTCGATGAGCAGCACCCGGATCATGAACATGGCGATGATCTCCAGGTCGACGTCCACGTCGTCGGGCAGGAGGCGGTTGCCCTCGGCCGCACCGGGACGGCGGGCGCCGAAGCCCATGCGGGCCAGGATCGCCTCGACGTCGATGTGGTCGACGCCGCCCTCGAAGGCGATGTCGCGGGCCGCGAACCACATGTCGCGGTGGCCGGCCTCGGCCTCCCAGCCGGCCTCGTCGCGCCCGTGGGCCTCGAACAGGCCCCGGCCGAGGTGGTCGACGGCCGTGCCCTTCACGTCGTCGGAGAACCAGCGCTGGGGGTCGCCGGGGTCGAGGCCCCGGATGGCCGCGCCGTAGCCCTCGACCGTGCCGATGCGCGTGAGCGTGCCGATGAGCGGCTCGGGCACGTTCGCCTCCACCAGGAAGCGGCCCTGGGCCACGTTGGGGAAGTGCTCCGGCCAGGTGGCGAGGGGCACCTCGAGGATCTCGGTGCCGAACAGGCGGCGGTGCTGGTCCTGCCAGGCCGTGATGGCCGGGCCCCGGAACCGCGTCCGCGGCGAGACGTAGCGGCCCTCGTCGTCGAAGCCGCCGTGGCAGCGCACGCCGCCGGCGATCAGCGGCTCGACCACCGCGTGGTCTGCCAGCAACTCCTCGGCCGTGAACTCGACCTGCTCCGAACCCACTGATCCAGGCACGCGCCACTCCTCTGGACAGAATCCCCGGGACAGAATCCCCCGACACAGGTGTTACTGACCAGTGTACACGCAATCGTTTACACTGGGAACGGTGCCGCTGCTGAGCCGAACCGAGCGCCAGGCCTCGATCCTGCGGGGTGCGTCCCAGGCGTTCGCGCGCAACGGCTTCGCGGGGACGTCCATGGACGACGTGGCGGCCGCCTGCGGGGTCACCAAGCTGATCCTCTACCGGCACTTCGACACCAAGGAGGGCCTGTACCGGGCCGTGCTCCAGCGGGTGTTCGAGCGCCACGGCCAGGAGCTGGCCACCCGGCTCGACCGGGGCGAGGCCCGCGGCCTGGGCATGCGCACGCTGCTCAGCGTGGCCCGCGAGGACGAGGCCGGCTTCACGCTGCTGTGGCGCCAGGCGGCGCGGGAGCCCCAGTTCGCCGACTACGCCCACGAGCTGCGGGACCTGGCGGCCGACGCCACCGCCCGGCTGCTGCACCTGCACCTCGGCGATCCCGCGCTCGACCGCTGGGCCGCCCAGTCGACCATCGGCTGGCTGGTCGACGCCGTGTTCGTGTGGCTGGAGGTGGGCGACCCGGCCCGGGACGACGAGGTGATCGAGCGGGCCGCCGTCGGCCTGCGCGCCCTGCGCGACGCCTGGATGCAGGTCCCGGCCCGCTAGCAGCGCCCGGGCCCCGCGCCTGCCGATCCGGAGCGGCAAGCGCCTGCCGACCAGTCACTATGCGTGGCCCCGCGGCGGCGGACTGTACGAACTGCTACCGTCCCGCGCTCGCGCCGACGAGGGATCGGGGTCGGCGCACAAGCGGACGACAGGAGTGTCCTCATGTCCAAGCTCCGTTGGGTGGCCGCGTTCCTGCTCCTGGTACTGGTGATACCAGTCCAGAGCGGTGCTGCGGGAGCCGAGCCGAACATCTGCAAGAACAGGGCCAACAACACGCCACGCAAGATGATGGACTGCGTCACGCTCGAGGGGGTGCGTGCGCACCAGGCGGCGCTCCAGGCCATCGCCGACGCCAACGGCGGGACCCGCTTCGCGGGCACGCCGGGCCACGACGCCTCGGTCCAGTACGTGGTGGACACCCTGGAGGCGGCGGGCTACTCGCCCACGCTGCAGGAGTTCGACTACCTCGCCTTCGCCGTCAGCGGGCCCTCGGCGCTGCAGCAGACCGCGCCGACCCCGACGACCTACGTGGAGGACGTCGACTTCGGCATCATCGACCAGTCCGACCCCGGCGACGTCACCGCCCCGGTGACCCCCGTCGGCATCGAGCTGGGTGAGGGCAACACGACCACCAGCGCCTGCGAGCCCGAGGACTTCGACGGGTTCCCCCAGGGCAACATCGCGCTGCTCCAGCGGGGCGTGTGCACGTTCGAGCTCAAGGCCGAGAACGCCGCGGCCGCCGGGGCCTCCGGCGTCGTGATCATGAACCAGGGCAACACACCCGACCGCACGGACATCCCGCCGGTCACGCTCACCGCCAACAACACCAGCGGCATCCCCGTCATCGGCGTCACCTACCAGCTGGGCGCCGACCTGTCGGCCATCGCCGGCCTGGAGATGCGGGTCTTCGCCAACTCGGTGCGCGAGATCAAGGCCACGGCCAACGTGATCGCCGAGACGAACACCGGCCGCAGCGACAACGTGGTGATGGTGGGCGCCCACCTCGACTCGGTGTTCGCCGGTCCCGGCATCAACGACAACGGCTCGGGCAGCGCGGCGATCCTCGAGGTCGCCGAGCAGATGGCCAACGTGCACCCGAACAACAAGGTGCGCTTCGCCTGGTGGAGCGCGGAGGAGTCGGGCCTGGTCGGCTCGACCAACTACGTGACCAGCCTGAGCGAGGACGAGCTCGGCGACATCGCCCTGTACCTCAACTTCGACATGGTCGGGTCGCCCAACTTCGCGCGCTTCGTCTACGACGGCGACGGCTCGACCTTCGGCACCGCCGGACCTGACGGCTCGGCGGCCATCGAGGCCGCGTTCAACCAGTTCTACGCCGACCGCACGCTGGCCTTCGAGGCGACGGCCTTCGATGGGCGGTCGGACTACGGGCCGTTCATCGCCGCGGGGATCCCCGCCGGCGGCCTGTTCACCGGGGCCGAGGTGCCCAAGACGCAGGAGCAGGTGCTGCTCTACGGCGGCACCGCCGACGTGCCGTTCGATCCCTGCTACCACCAGGCGTGCGACACGTTCGCCAACAACGACAACAGCGTGCTCGACCTCAACAGCGACTCCATCGCCAACGCGGTCATCAAGTACGCCAAGTCCACCGAGACGGTGAACGGCGTGCGCGGCAACGGCCACCACCAGGCGCCGGTCGGGGCCGTCGCCGCCGAGGCCACCGCCTGAGGCAAGCCTGACGAGTCCGGCCCCGGCGTCAGCCGGGGCCGGGCAGGGCCACGTGCAGCCGCAGGACCGTGCCCGAGTGGGTCGAGCGGATCTGCACCAGGTCGCACAGGTGGTTGATCAGCCAGACGCCGCGCGAGTTCGTGGGCGTGGGCTCGGGACGGCGCCGTCCCACCAGCGGGTCGCGGATGCGGCCCGCGTCGGCCACCTCGCACACGACGTGGCCGTCCTCGGCCCACAGGCGCAGGGTGCCGTGCCCGAAGGCGTGGCGGATGCTGTTGGCGGCCGCCTCGTTGACCGCCAGCACGAGGTCGTTCGCCCGCTCCGGCGGCAGCCCGAGCGCCTCCGCCTCCACCCGGACGAAGCTGCGCACCCGGCGCAGGTCCTGCAGCGCGAACGCGAGTGACCGCGGGCCGTCGGTCGGCGGCAACGGCAGCGGGTCGGTGAAGGCGGCGTTGAGGCACCCCTCCAGCGCGTACTGCGCGGCGACGCGGTCGGGCCGGCCGTCGGCGAACGGGTGCCGGGAAAGCGCCTGGTCGATGACCGCGGGTGGCAGCGCCAGCGTGTCGTAGGGGCACACCAGGAAGAAGTCCGGGTCGTCGCTGAAGGCCAGGTTGAGCAGCGCCTCGTGGTTCTGGAACTCGACGAGTGCCGCCGGGTGGAGCTGGCCCCACACCGGCTCGCCCAGGCCCCGCGCCGGGGTCCCGCGGGCCGCGTGGACGTCGACGAAGTCGCGCCAGACCGGCATGATCGTGCTCGGGTTCCGCCCGACCTCGGCCATGTCCACCCACTGGACCCGGTCGGCCTCGGTCCCCAGGACGGCGCGCAGCAGGTCGATCTTGTGGGCCGCGACCGCCACCAGCACCGCCTCGCCGCCGCGCACCCCGTCGCGCACGAAGTCGATCGTGGCCCCCACGAACTCGGCGTCACCGGCGTAGAGGCGGACCTCGTGGCGGAAGCCGGGCCGGCGGGTGTCGGGCCGGGTGGCGGTCGGGCTCACGCCTCCGGCCCCTCGACCAGGCGCATGCCCGGGTGGAGGTCGAACGCGCAGAGCTCCCACAGCCGGCGGAACATGGGCGATGCCCCGGTGACCAGGAGGATCCCGCCGGCCGCCGCGACCCGGTCCGCCCGGCCGGCGATGGCGGCGAGGCCCCGCGCGTCGACGAAGCCGAGCCGGGACAGGTCGAGCACCGAGTCGCCCGAGGCCGGCTCGTCGTGGGCGAGGGCCCGCTCGAAGGCGCCGGCCGCCGAGGCGTCGACCTCCCCGCTGAGCGCCAGGCCGCCATCGATCACGAACAACGAGAACGACTCCGGCCGGCCTGAGCCCCCGGTCGCCGGGTGCATGCAGGCGACCCGGGCGACGGCCTCGTCCCCGACCACGGACCGGTTGACGCCGCACAGCGCGGTGAGCGACAGCGACTGGCACAGCCGGTCGCTGCGGCGCTCCCAGCCCGCCTGCGCGTCCCAGTCGCCGCCGGGAGCGACGCCGGTGCCGTCCACCGCGAAGCGCACCCCGGTGTACCCGTCGTCCAGGGCGTGGTAGATGGCCATTCGGATGAGGGTCGTGCGCTGGTCGTTGTCGGCGGCGGCGATGACGCCGGCGTCGAACACCTGGAGTGCCCCCTTCTCGACCAGCGTGTCCCGGTCGGGAACGCCCGCGAGGTCGGCACACCGCTTGTCCGGGGAGCCCGTCGCGCCGTAGTAGACGCGCTCGTGGCGGGCCAGGCCCTCGGCGACGAACGTGGTCGCGGCCGCGGCCCACTCGGCGTCGTCGTCGAACACCCATGCCAGGTGATCGTGCACGTCGCAGCCTCCGGGTGACTCGCGCCGGTCGCCCGTCCTCATGGGCGCAAGCTACACCCGGGGTGGCCCGTGGCCAGGGCCTCAGCCGGTGAGATCGACTCCCGCCGTCGTGGTGATGTGGGCCGCGTCGACCTCGCCGCTGCCGGTGTTGGGCGTGCCGTTCGGCTCGAACATGAGGATGCGGGTGCCGGGCGCGGCCTGGGGGAAGTGCTCGACGCCGCGGGGCACCACGTGGGTGTCGCCCGGGCCCAGCACGACCGCCCCGTCGCGCAGGTTGATCGTGAACTGCCCCTCCAGCACGAGGAAGAACTCGTCGGTGTCGTCGTGGACGTGCCAGGTGTGGTCGCCGTCCGCCCGGGCGATGCGCACGTCGTAGTCGTTGACCCTGGCCACGATGTGGGGCATCCACACCTCGTCGAAGGAGGCGAAGGCGTCGTCGAGGTTGAGCATGGCCCCGACCGTACGGTGCCGCTCGGCCGCGACCCGTGAGGATTTCCGCGCGCTCAACGGCCCATCCGACTCCCACTAGCGTTGGGACGCCGTGCAGATCGTGTACTTCGACGGCCAGTCCCGTCACGAGCTGGATGTCAGGGTCAACAACCCGTCGGCCACGGTCGACGATCTCGCGCGCGCCCTCGATGCCCGGGGGGCCGAGCGGACGGTGCTGATCGGCGACCACGTCGCCGATCCCGACTTCGAGCTGACCGAGGCGGGCCTGCACGAGGGGGCGATCGTCCGCTTCGGGCTGCCCCGCACGGGCGACCGGCTGGCCGTCCCGCCCCCGCCCGTGCTCACCAGCACGTCGGCGCCGGCCCGCGAGCTGGTGGTCGTCAACGGGCTCGACGCCGGGCGGCGCTTCCCGCTGGACCCCGGCACGCATGTGCTGGGCCGTGCCCCGGGGTGCGACATCCTCCTGCGGGACGACACCCTGTCCCGGCGCCACGCGGGCGTGACGGTCAGCGCCGGCGGCGACATCACCGTCGAGGACTACGAGTCCCACAACGGCACCTGGGTGGCGGGCGAGGGCGTGATCGAGCCCACCCCCATCGACGTCGGCACCCCGCTGCGGCTGGGTGCGCTCGACATGGTCGTGCGCCTGGTGCGGGACGAGGACCGGCCGGTCGCCGTCGACCCGCTGCGCCACACCACCGTGGCCGGGACCATCCCGTTCAACCGCCCGCCCCGCCCGGCCCCGCCGCCGCCGCTGCCCGAGCTGAGGGCCCCGCAACCGCCGCGGGAGGGAGCCGGCAAGGCGCCGTTCTCCCTCATCGGGGTGGTGGCGCCGCTGGCCATGTCCGGCGGCATGTACGCCATGACCCACAGCCCGATGACGCTGATGTTCGCGGGCCTGACCCCGATCATGGCCATCGGCAACACCGTCGACAGCCGGCGCAAGGGCAAGAAGACCCAGCGCAGCGAGGCCGACCGCTTCACCAGGGAGCTGGCCGAGTTCCGCGAGCAGCTGGCGGGCACGGTGGACGAGGAGCGGGCCCGGCGGGAGGCGGCGCTGCCCGACCCGGCCGAGATCATGCGGCGCGTCACGCTCCCCAGCACCACCCTGTGGGAGCGGCGCCTGTCGCACGGCGACTTCCTCAGCCTGCGGGCCGGGGTCGGCGACGTGCCCTGGCGCCCGCCGGTGAGCGGCGTCGAGGGCCTGGGGGACCTGCCCGAGGAGATGACCGAGGTCCTCGACGAGGTGGCGTCGCTCAAGGCCAGCCCCGTGCCGGTCGACCTGTCCGACGGTGGCGTGGTCGGCATCGTCGGCGACCGCCGCGCGGCGCTGGCGCTGGCCCGCTCGCTGCTGTGCCAGGCCGCCACCCTCCACGGCCCGGCCGACCTGCCCATGATGATCCTGGCCAGCCCGGAGAACGCCGTGGCGTGGGACTGGGCCAAGTGGCTGCCCCACACCCGGGACCTCAGCGGCTCGGGCCGGCTGCTGTCCTACGACACGGACCTGTCGACCCAGATGGTCGAGGCCCGCATCAAGGCCAACGGCCCCAGGGACGGGACCGGCCTGCGCTCCGTGCGCAAGGAGACGCAGCCCACGGGACCGCCCCTGCTGGTGGTGGTGGACGACGAGTCGCTGACCGAGGGGCGCAAGGCGCCGACCCGCTCGCTGCTGCGGGGCGAGGCGGGAGCGGTGGCGGGCATCGTCATCGCCTCGACCGCCGACCGCCTGCCCGCGGTGTGCACCACGGTGCTCGACATGACCGACCCCGACGGCGGGGCCGACCTCACGCTGCCCCAGCGGGGCGAGCGCATCGGCGGCTTCCTGCCCGCGGGCATGGCCGACGACGTGGCCCGCGACTGCGCCCGGGCCATGGCCCGCTTCGAGGACCCCGAGCTCGACCTGGTCGGCGCGGGCCTGCCCGCGACCATCCGGCTGCTGCCCCTGCTGGAGCTCGAGGAGTGCACCCCCGAAGCGGTGCTGGCCCGCTGGAAGGCCGGCGGTGTCGACCCCCGGCCCGCGGGCCCGATCGGCGTGTCCGAGAACGGGGTGTTCTCCGTCGACTTCGTGGCCGACGGGCCCCATGCCCTCGTCGGCGGGACGACCGGCGCCGGCAAGTCGGAGCTGCTGCGCACGCTGGTGGCCGGCCTGGCGGCCAGCGTCGATCCCGACCACCTGACCTTCGTGCTCGTCGACTTCAAGGGCGGCAGCGCGTTCGACGAGTGCGCCAAGCTGCCCCACACGGTCGGCATGGTCACCGACCTGGACGAGTCGCTGGCCGAGCGGGCGCTGCGCTGCCTGGAGGCCGAGCTCAAGTACCGGGAGCGGGTGCTGCGCGACGCCGCGGCGGTCGACCTGCCCGACTACCTGCGCAACGCCAAGGGCACCGAGGCCCTGCCCCGGCTGATCGTGATCATCGACGAGTTCGCCACCCTGAAGGCCGAGCTGCCCGAGTTCATCGACGCCCTGGTGGGCGTGGCCCAGCGGGGCCGCAGCCTCGGGGTCCACATGCTGCTCGCCACCCAGCGACCGCAGGGCGCCATCAACGACAACATCAAGGCCAACACCAACCTGCGCATCGCCCTGCGGGTCCAGGAGGGCAGCGACTCGCGCGACGTCATCGACGTGACCGACGCCGCGTCCATCCCCCGCAACGCGCCGGGCCGGGCCTATGTCCGCCTCGGCCCCAACGAGGTCGTCGCCATCCAGTCCGCCCTGTCGACCGGGTCGCGCGACGGGGCGTCCCAGGCGCACGTCGACGTGTCCCGCTTCGTGTACGGGCCCGCTCCCCGCCACGAGACACCCCCGGTCGACGCGGACCCGGCCGCGGCCGCCGCCGGCGGCCCGCCCGAGACGGACCTGGGGCTGCTGGTGTCGACCATCCGCGACGCCTTCGCCCGTACCGGGCGCCCCTCGCCCCGGCGCCCCTGGCCCGACCCGCTGCCGGGCGAGGTCGAGCTGGAGACGCTGATCGACGTGGCCATCCAGCGGGGCGAGGCCCAGCTGGGCCCGGGCAACACGGGCTACGTGCCCCTGGCCCTGGCCGACGACCCCGAGGCCCAGGCCCAGTACCCGGTGGGCTGGTTCCGCCACGAGGGCAACCTGATCGTCTACGGCATCGGCGGCAGCGGCACCACCACCACGCTCGCCAGCCTGGCCCTGTCGCTGGCCCGCACGCAGCCGGCCGACGACCTGCACATCTACGCCATCGACTACGGGGCCGGCGAGCTGGCGGCCCTCAGCCCGCTGCCGCACGTCGGCGCGGTGATCCTGGCCGCGGAGCGCGAGCGCCAGGCCCGGCTCATGCGCTTCCTGCGCTCCGAGCTCGACCGCCGGCGGGACCTGGGCGCGGCCGCGGTGCGGGCCGAGCCGGTGATCGTCACCCTGGTCGACGGCTGGAGCTCGTTCATGGCCGAGTACAACGACCTCGCGGGCACGGCGTTGTGGGAGGCGTTCACCCGGGTCTTCGCCGACGGTCCTGAGGTGGGGCTGTACACGGTGGTCGCCGCCGACCGCACCTCGGCCGTGTCCCACGCGCTGACCTCGCTGGTGCGCCAGCGCCTGGCGCTGCGCCTGGGCGACAAGGGCGACTACTCCAACTTCGGCGTGCGCATGGCGGCGGTGCCCGAGATGGTGCCCGGCCGCTGCATCGTCGCCGGCACCCGCCAGATCGTCCACATCGCCCGCCCCTCGGCCGGCGTGGCCGCGGCGGCCGAGGCTCTGGCCTCGGCGCTGCCCCCGGCGCAGCGGCCGCCGCCCGGCATGGACGTGCTGGCCACGTCCGTCCGCCTGGCCGACCTGGGGGCCCTGGCGCAGCTGGAGTCGCGCCCGTGGCGGATCCCGGTGGGCGTGGCCGAGTCCGCCCGCCACCCCGCCCACCTCGTCGCCTACCAGGGCGAGCACGTGCTCATCGTGGGCCCGGCCCGCTCGGGCAAGAGCACCGCCCTGCTGACGGTGGCGGCCGCGATCAGGGCCGTGCGCGCCGATGTGCGGGTGGTGGCGGTGGCCGGTCCCCGCTCGCCGCTCGGCGGCGATCCGCTGGTCGGTGCCAGCGTCCATCCCAGCGAGATCGGTGAGGGCCTCATGCCGCTGGTCGAGCCGGGCGAGGGCCTCGTGCTCGTGCTGGTCGACGACGCCGAGTCCATCGACGACGTCGGCGGGGTGCTCGACAAGCTCTCGACCTCGGACCGGCCCGACCTGCTGTTCGTGGCCGCGGGCCGCAACGACGGCGTCCGGACCGGCTATTCGCACTGGACCCGGCCGCTGCGGCGCTCGAAGCTCGGCATCATGCTGCGGCCCGACGTCGACCTCGACGGGGACATCTTCGGCACCCGGCTGCCCCGGCGCTCACCCGTCGCGATGGTCGCGGGCCGGGGCTACCTGGCCGCCAGCGGGGACGTCGAGCTGGTTCAGGTGGCGCTGCCGCGCTGAGCCCGGGGGGCGACGTCAACTCGGAAGTACGCCTCGCTATTGTCGCCGCGAGCGGGCGGCTGAGGGACATGTCGGCCTGGGGGCCGGCTGCTCATCACCCAAAAGGAGCACCACACAATGGTCACAGGCAATGTCCGGTCCAGCGAACTTTCCGTCACCACCGCCGCCACGATGGCGAGCACGGTCGAAGGGTCGCTCAACCAGGCCATCACCGACTTCATCGCGCAGGGCGACACGCTGCAGCCCGACAACTTCGACGGGCCGTCGGCTCACCTCTTCTACGAAGAGTGGCCGCAGTACAAGACCACGCTGACCACCGCCGTGCAGCAGCTCGCCGATCTGGCTGCCGACCTCAAGCTGATCAACGCCGAGATCCAGGCCGCCGGCGGCAACGTCTGAGCCTACGACGACGTCGGCGGCGCAGGTCCCAAACGGCCTGCGCCGCCCTCGGCGTTTTGGGCTATTTCCGGCCGTGTCCCGCCGCGGTTTGGCGTGAGCCAGCGTTGAAGTCCATGGCCGATATCGAAAGAGTCTGCCCCATCCAGGTGCCAGAAGAGTGGCCTTGATTGTGGCGACCATGATCCGCGGTAGAAACACCGGGATGGCCAGCGTCGGCGACTACGAGCTCGAACGCCAGATCGGCGCGGGCGCGGCCGGGACCGTGTGGAGGGCCCACCGGTCGGGCCCGGTGAACCGCGTGGTGGCGCTCAAGCGCCTGCGGGCCGGCAGCGGCGCGGTCGACCTGGCCCGCATCCGGCGCGAGGCGACGCTGCTCACAGAGCTGGACCATCCCCACATCGTGCGGGTCCTCGAGGTCGTGCACGACGGCGACGGGGTGGCCCTGGCCATGCAGTTCGCGCCGGGCGGGTCGCTGCAGGACCTGCTGGCCGAGCGGGGCCGCCTGGCCCCGGGCGAGGTCGTGGCGGTGGCGGCCCCGGTGGCCGACGCCCTGGCCTCCGCACATCGTCGGGGCGTGCTGCACGGCGACGTCAAGCCGGCCAACGTCATGTTCACCTCGGACGGCGAGCCGCTGCTCACCGACTTCGGCGTGGCCCGCACGCTCGGCCAGGTGACCAGCGATCAGGCCAGCGGCACCGCCGAGTACGTGGCCCCCGAGCTGCTGGAGGGCGCCCAGCCCGATCCCCGGGCCGACGTCTACTCGCTCGGCATCGTCTGCTACCAGGCCCTCGCCGGCGCCCCGCCCTACACGGGACCCGCCCCGCTGGCGGTGATCCGGGCCGCCGACCAGGGGATCCACCAGCCGCTCTCCACCATCGCGGGCATCCCGCCGTCGCTGGCCGAGGTCGTCGAGCGGGCGATGCACCGCGACCCGGGGCAGCGCTTCCCGACGGCGGACACCTTCGCCCGGGCGCTGCGCTCGGCGCTGCCGCCGGACGCCATCGTCCTGCCCGGCCCGGCGAGCGGGCCCGCGCCGTCGGAGGCCGATCCCGGCACGGGGGCCACCCGCACGTTCGGCCCCCGGCCGCCCCGGCCCGAGCCACCCGCGCCCCACCGCCGGCGCCTGCCGTGGGCCGTGGCCATCGTCGGCCTGGTGGCCGCCGGCCTGCTGTTCCTGGTGCGGGGCCCGCTGGGCTCGGGCGACGACGACTGCAAGGCGCAGCAGCCACTGGCGGTCACGCCGGGCGGCGCCCTGGTCGAGGGCGACGTGGACGGCAACGGCTGTGTCGTGCAGGGCATCTACCAGCTCCAGCAGGTGACCGGGGCCGGCAACCTCATGGTCCTCACCATCGACCAGGGCGGCGCCCGCAAGCGGATCCAGCTCGGCGAGCCCGGCGACCAGCTCATCCTCGGCGACTGGGACTGCGACGGCGACGCCACCCCCGGCCTCTACAAGGCGGCCGCCGGCGAGGTCCAGTACTACGACGCCTGGCCCGGCGTCGCCGCCCAGACGCTGCAGCCGGACCGCACCGAGACGGTGGACGCGGGCGGCCGCGCCGAGCTGGTCGAGGGCCGCGGCAGCCGTTGTGATCGCGTCTCGGTGGCGCCGGCGTCCGAGTCGTCCGGCAGCGTCCCCGGCGGTCAGACGGTCACGACCAGCGGTTGAACGCCCGCGCTAGGGGGGCGCGTCCGCGGGCGCCCCGAGATGCGCCATCATGGGGCGCGGTGACGCCGGCGCCGTTGCGACCGGGGCCAGCGCCACCGCCGCCGGGGTGCAAGGAGACGCCGGGCTGCCGATACGACCATCACGACACGCGTAGGTGGCGCGCCCATGACTGTCCACATGAGTCAGCGAACAACCGCCCACAGGGCTTCCGATGTGGGCCGGGGCTTCCTCGCGCTCGTCGGCGTGGTGATCCTCGTCGTCGGGGTGCCTGTCGCCCTCGTGGCCTGGGTCGGCTCGCCGCTGCCCGCCGAGATGCCGAGCCTGTCCGAGATCGGCGACGCCCTGCGGGACACCTACATCCCCGAGTCGTTCCTGGTGAAGGCGCTGGCCCTCGTCTGCTGGCTGGTGTGGACCGAGCTGCTGGTCTCGCTGATCGTCGAGGCCATCGCCTACGCCCGCGGCCGCAAGGCCCAGAACGTCCCCCTGGCCGGGAGCGTGCAGCGCGGGGCCGCCCGGCTCATCGCCACGGTCGCCCTGCTGGGCGCCCTCATCGCCACCCGGGGCCACTCCGGCGCCGCGCACGACCGCTCGGCACCCCTCGTCCCCAGCCTGCAGCCGGTGAGCACCGTCGTCATCGGGGACGACCTGGCCCGACAGGACAGCCGCGACAGCAGCGGCACGCTGGCGCCGGCCGCCGCCGCGCCCGTGTACGAGGTGCAGCCGCGC
>DATBGF010000602.1:0-14292 GCA_036558145.1 Acidimicrobiales bacterium | reverse complement strand
CCACGTGAAGATGCGCGACTACCGCTGGGGCATCTTCCTGAACCCGGGCGACGCCAACCGCGAGATCCACTTCGGCGACCACAAGGGCGAGAAGGCCTGGCAGGACGTGCCGGGCGAGCACCGCGCCAACCTGCGCCGGTTGATCGTCGTCCAGGGCGACACGGAGCCGGCCTCGGTCGAGCAGCAGCGCACCCTCTGCCGCACCGCGCCGAGCCTCTACGACATGCGCAACCTGTTCCAGGTCAACGTGGAGGAGGGCCGCCACCTGTGGGCGATGGTCTACCTGCTCCACCGCTACTTCGGCCGGGACGGTCGCGACGAGGCCGACGAGCTGCTGGAACGCCATTCGGGCGACGTCGACCATCCCCGCATCCTGGGCGCGTTCAACGAGCCGACGCCGGACTGGCTGTCGTTCTTCTTCTTCACCTACTTCACCGACCGGGACGGCAAGTTCCAGCTGGCGTCGCTGCGGGAGAGCGCGTTCGACCCGCTCTCGCGCACCTGCGACTTCATGCTCAAGGAGGAGGCGGCCCACATGTTCGTGGGCGCCACCGGGGTCGGCCGGGTGGTGCAGCGCACGGCGGAGCTGATGCGCACCCACGACACCGACGACGTCCGCCCCCACGGGGGGATCGACGTGGCGACGCTCCAGCGCTACCTCAACTTCCACTTCAGCGTGTCGCTCGACCTGTTCGGCGCCGAGACGTCGACCAACGCCGCCAACTACTTCGCCGCCGGGCTCAAGGGCCGGTTCCAGGAGGAGCGCCGGTCCGACGACCACCGGCTGCTCGACGCGACCCGCACGGTCCCCACGGTGGCGGACGGCGCCATCGGCGAGCGCACGGTGCCCTCGCTGTCGGCGCTGAACGAGACGCTGCGGGACGACTACATCGCCGACTGCGCCAAGGGCCTGGAGCGCTGGAACCGCACGCTGGCCCCGGTGGGCGCGGAGCTGCGGCTGCCCCACGTCGGCTTCCACCGGGCGGTCGGGGCGTTCCGGGACCACCACGTCAGCCCGGACGGCCGCCTGCTCTCGGACGAGGAGTGGGCCGCGGGCGCAGCGTCCTGGCTGCCGACGCCGGACGACGAGGCGTACGTGGCGTCGCTCATGCGGCCGGTGACCGAGCCGGGGAAGATGGCGGGCTGGGTGGCGCCGCCGTCGGTGGGGATCAACGGCAAGCCGATCGATTACGAGTACGTGCGGGGGGCCTGACATGACGTACAACGCGGCAGCGTGGCTGGTGGACCGCCACGTCGAGGCGGGCGACGGCGACCGGCCGGCGGTCGTGTGCGGCGCGGACGAGCTGAGCTACGCGGAGCTGCAACGCCAGGTGTGGCGGGCGCAGAACGCCTTGGCGTCGCTGGGGATCCGGCGCACCGAGCGGATCGTGCTGGTGATGGACGACGAGCCCAACTGGCTGGCCTGGTTCCTGGGAGCGCTGCGCTCGGGCATCGTGCCTGTCCCGCTGTCGACCATGCTCACGCAGGGCGAGCTGGCCCCCGTGGTGGCCGACGCGGTGGCGGGCGCGGTGGTGGCGTCGGCCCGCCACGCCGAGCGGGCGGGCGCCACGGTGGTGCTCGACGGCGACGACTGGGGCGGCTTCGACGACAGCGGCGAGGCGCCGGTGGCGCCCACCGTCGAGGACTCGCCCGCGTTCTGGCTCTACTCGTCGGGCACGACCGGGCTGCCCAAGGGGGTGATGCACCGCCACTACGGGCCCGAGGCGACCGCCCGGACGATGGGCGAGACGGTCCTGGGGATCCGCCCCGACGACCGCTTCCTGTGCGTCCCCAAGCTGTTCTTCGCCTACGGCTTGGGCATGACGATGACGTTCCCGTTCGCGGTGGGGGCCACCGGCATCCTCAACCCGGCGCCGTCGTCCGTGCCGGGGATCGCCGCGCTGGTCTCCTCGGCGGCGCCCACGATCCTGGCGGTCAGCCCGGGCTTCGTGGCCGGCCTGCTGGACGCGGGCCTGCCGGCGGACGCCCTGTCCTCGGTCCGCCTGGCCACCTCCGCCGGCGAGACGCTGCCCGCCGACCTGCACCGGCGGTTCACCGAGCACTTCGGCGTGCCCCTCCTCGACGCCCTGGGCAGCACCGAGGCGCTCCACTGCTTCCTCGGCAACCACCCCGGCCGGGAGCGGGCCGGCACCAGCGGCGAGGTGATCGAGGGCTACGAGCTCAAGCTGCTGGACGACAACGACGCCGAGGTGACAACGCCGGACACTCCGGGCTACCTGCACGTCCGCGGCCCGTCGGTGGCCACCGGCTACTGGAGCCGCTTCGACGCGTCGCAGGCCGCGTTCCGGGGTGACTGGCTCAAGACCGGCGACGTCTACACCCGCTCGGCGGACGGCTACTACACGTTCCTCGGGCGCAACAGCGACATGATCAAGGCCGGCGGGATCTGGGTCTCGCCCGCCGAGGTGGAGGCCGCGCTCATCGAGCACCCCGACGTCCTGGAGGTGGCGGTGGTCGGCCCCCGTGACGCCCAGGGCCTGGAGCAGGTGGTGGCGGTGGTCGTCCCCCGGGCCGGCCGCACGATCGACCCGGACGCGCTGGAGGCCCACTGCCGCGCCCGCATGGCCGCGTTCAAGCGGCCTCGGCGGGTCGTCGTGGTCGAGGGCCTCCCCAAGACCCCGACCGGCAAGATCCGCCGCTTCGCCCTCCGCAACGCCCTGGTGTCCGGCGAGCTGTGAGGCTGGACCGGGAGCTGGTCCCGGGCCGCCCCGACCTGCCTCCGCTGGTCTTCCTGCACGAGGGCCTCGGCTCGCTCGCCCTGTGGCGCGACTTCCCCCGCCAGGTGGCGGCGGCGTGCGGAGGCGCGACGACGCTCGTCTACTCCCGTGCCGGCTACGGCCAGTCGCCGCCCGCTCAGCTGCCCCGGCCGGTCACCTACATGCACGACGAGGCCCTGGTCGCCCTGCCGCGGGTGCTGGCGGACGCCGGTGTGGAGCGCCCGGTCCTGGTGGGCCACAGCGACGGCGCCTCCATCGCCCTGCTGTACGCGGGCGCGGGCCACCCGGTGACGGGCCTGGTCCTCCTCGCCCCCCACGTGTTCGTGGAGGACCGCACGATTGCCGGCATCGAGGCCGCCACCCGCGCCTACGACGAGGGCCCGCTCCGCGCCCGCCTGGCCCGCCACCACGCCGACGTGGACGCCACGTTCCGGGGCTGGAGCGACATCTGGCTGAGCCCCGAGTTCCGCTCCTGGGACATCACGGCCGCGCTCCCGGCGATCACGTCCCCCATCCTGCTGATCCAGGAAGCGGGCGACCCCTACGGCACGGTCGCCCAGCTCGACGCCATCGAGTCCGGCGTCGGCGCCCCCGTCACCCGCCTGGTCGTCCCCGGCACCGGCCACAGCCCCCACGAGTCCGCCCCCGACGAGGTCGCCACCGCCATCGCAGGATTCCTCGACGACGCCTGACCGCGGTGTTGGCACACTCCGGCCATGGCGTCGCCCCGCTTCGCACCCGGCACGGCTCTGGCCGAGGCGTTCTACCGCGAGGTCCTCGAGCCCGTGCTCGCTGGCGTGCCCCACAGCGCGGGCCTGTTGGGACCCGGGTCCGAGGTGCTCGGTTTCGACTCCGAGCGCTCCACCGACCACGAGTGGGGCCCGCGCGCCCAGCTGTTCGTCCCCGCTGAGCACGTGGCCGGCCTCACCGAGGCGGTCGAGCGCGCCCTCCCCGACCACTTCCGGGCCTGGCCGACCCGCTTCGGGAGCGACCGGCGGCCGGTCGGGCCGCGGGTCGAGGTCACCACGCTCACCGAGTGGCTGCGAGCCCAGCTCGGGGTCGTCCCCACCGGCGAGCTGAGCCACGATGCCTGGCTGGCCCTGCCGCAGCAGCGCTTGCTCGGGGTGACCGCCGGTGCCGTGTTCCGGGACGACACCGGAGCGCTCGGGACCGTCCGGCAGCGCCTCGCGTGGTACCCGGACGAGCTGTGGGTGTGGCTGCTGGCCTGCCAGTGGAGGCGCATCGACCAGGAGGAGCCGTTCATCGGCCGCACGCTCGAAGCCGGCGACGATCTCGGCGCCCGCCTCGTCACCGCCCGGCTGGTGCGCGAGCTGATGCGGCTCTGCTTCCTCCTCGAACGCCGCTACGCCCCCTACAGCAAGTGGTTCGGCTCCGCCTTCGCCCGGCTCGACTGTGCGCCGGCGCTGAGCCCGCTCCTGGCCGAGTCGCTCTCCGCCGCGAGCGCCGAGGACCGCCAGGCGGCCTTCCTCGGGGCGTGCCGGCGTGTCGCCGAGCTCCACAACCGCCGTGATGTGACGGCGCCCGTCGACGCCGCACCTCGCCAGTTCCACGACCGCCCCTACCTGGTCCTCGGGGCCGGTCGGTTCGTCGACGCGTGTCTCGGGCGCATCACCGATCCCGCCCTGCGCCGGCGACCCCTCATCGGGGCCGTCGACCAGTTCGTCGACTCGACGGACGTCCTCGCTCAGCCGGCACTCGTCCGGCGCATCGGATCGGCCGGCGCCCGCGCGGGCCGGGGCTAGCTTGCGGGCCATGTCGGTGGTCCGGGCCCTGCTGCTGTTCGCGCTGGCGGCCGTGGCGGAGATCGGGGGCGCCTGGCTGGTTTGGCAGGGCGTCCGCGAGCACCGCGGGCTGGCCTGGGTCGGCGCCGGCATCGTCGCCCTGGCCGCCTACGGGTTCGTGGACACGCTCCAGGAGGATCCCCACTTCGGCCGCATCCTGGCCGCGTACGGGGGCATCTTCGTGGCCGGATCGCTGGCGTGGGGCATCGTGATGGACGGCTTCCGCCCGGACCGCTACGACCTGCTCGGGGCGGGCGTGTGCCTGCTCGGCGTGGCCGTCATCATGTTCGCCCCCCGATCGGCCTGAACCGCTACGGCATGCCGCCGTCCACGCTGAGCGTCGCCCCGGTGGTGAAGCTGGAGGCGTCGCTGGCCAGGTAGAGGGCGGCGCCGACGATCTCGTGGGGCAGGCCGATGCGGCGCAGCGCGAAGCCCGAGTTGGCGAGCGACGTCTGGTCGTCGTCCCAGGCCTCGGTCACGTCGGTGAGGAACGGGCCGGGCATGAGGGTGTTCACCCGCACCTCGGGGCCGAGGGCGTGGGCGAATCCGACGGTGAGGGCGTTGAGGCCGGCCTTGGCCGCCGCGTAGGGCAGGAACGAGGGGGCGGGCCGGCGGGATCCCGCCGTGCTGACGTTGATGATCGAGCCCCGGCCCGCGGCCTTCATGCGGGCCCCGGCCAGGGCGGCCAGGCGGAACGGGCCCTTGAGGTTGACGTCCTGGACCTTGTCCCACAGCGCCTCGCTCACCTCGGTGAGGTCGCCGTAGAGCGGGGACATCCCCGCGTTGTTCACGAACACGTCGATGCGGCCCCACTCGGCGTAGACGGTCTCGATCAGGCGGTCGCAGTCGTCCCAGTGGCCTACGTGGCAGGCCACGGCCAGCGCCCGGCGCTTCGTGGTCTCCTCGATCTCGTGCGCCAGCAGGGTGCAGTTGTCCAGCTTGCGGCTGGCGATGACGACGTCGGCGCCGGCGGCGGCGAAGGCCCGGACCATCTCACGCCCGAGCCCGCGGGACCCGCCGGTCACCACGGCGATGCGGTCGGAGAGGTCGAACTGTTCGGCGGCGGAGGGCATCATCGGGTCAGCCTGGCACCCGGGCCACGCCCGGTTCACACCGAGTCGATGCCGGGCGGCAGCTCCGGCCGGGGCCAGGCGGGGTCCGGGCGCCACACGCCGAGGTCCTCGGCGAAGGGCCCCGCCCGCCGTTCCACCAGGTCGATCACCTCGTCCCGGGCGGCCAGCACCGCCCCCCGCTCGGCCTCGGTGATGATCCCGACCTGGCAGGCGCGCTCGAACTCGTCCTCGTCCTTGAGCGTCCAGGCCCGGTCGGGCCCGACGACCACGTCGAGCAGGAGGTCGAAGCTGTCGAACCCGTGACCGGCCCGCACGGGCGGCCGCGTGAAGTCGACATACCAGCAGAGCGGCTCGCCCGACCCGGCCTCGTGGAACGTGCTGACGGCGTACCACTGCCCCGCGGCGACCGTCCGCACCAGGTTGGTCCAGCGCCAGGCCCAGGGCCCGAGCTGCCACCGGCGTTCGACCAGCGCGGCGAAGCAGGCGTCCCGGCCCGGGCCCGACGGTGCCGTCACCCACCTGATCCAGGGCTGCGGTGCCAGCCCCTCGACGCCCGGCCAGCACGCGTACGAGAGCTCGTGCCCGTCGTCGGACAGGACCCGGCAGGGAGACGCGGTCCACACCTGCCCGGCGAACACGTCCCGCCGCACGATCGACGACCCCGGGGCGAAGACCGTCACGCCGACCGCCGGGGCTCGACGGGGATGCGGACCAGGTCACGGGCAACCACCGTGGGGCCGTCGAAGCCGGCCCGGCGGACCTCGGCGAGATACGACCGCTCGTGGTCCGGGGTGACCGGGGCGGGCAGCAGGTGGGTGAGGACCAGCGTGGCGGGCGAGGTCGCCGCGGCCAGGGCCCCGACGGCGTCGGCGCCGGCGTTCCAGGCCAGGAGCTCGTCCGAGACGAGGGCGGGGTGCAGGGTCTCGTGGACCAGGACGTCCACGTCCCGGGCCAGCGCCCGCATGCCGTCGCCCACCGCGGTGTCGCCGCTGACCGCCACGCGGGCGCCGCCGGTCTCCACCAGGTAGCCCACGGACGGGGCCACCGGGGGATGGTCGACCAGCACGGCCGACAGGCGCCAGGCGCCGGCGTCGTGGACAGTGGTGACCGCGCCGGCCGGCTCGAACGCTTGGACCGCCACCTGGGGCCGCGGCCCGGCGGCGTCGGTCGACTGGCCGTAGAAGCACTGGTCCTCGAACGCGTCGAGGCAGTGGGAGGCGAAGCGGGCTGTCGGGCCGGCCGGGGCGACGACCGCCAGCGGCGTGGTGGCGCCCGCCACCCAGCGGGCCGTGGCCAGGGTGGCCAGGTCGCTCACGTGGTCCGAGTGGTGGTGGGTGAGGGCGACGGCCGCCAGCGCGGTCAGGTCCAGGCCGGCGTCGATGGCCCGCTGGGTGGCCGCCCGCCCGCAGTCGACCAGCAGCCAGTCCCGGTCGGCCACCACCGCCAGGGCCGAGCCGGCCCGGCCCGGGTCGGCGCGCGGCGTCCCGCTCCCGAGGACGACGACCTCGATCATCGGCTCGGCGCCGTCAGAATCCGGGGTAGGCCCGCCGCAGCTCCGCGAGCAGGTCGGGGTCGCCCTTGAACGCCGGGGTGTGGCCGGGGTCGAGCCGGCCGTAGACCAGGCGGGCGAACGCCTCGGCCGGCAGCGTCAGGTCCGGCTCGCGGCCGGCGTCGCCGGGCGAGTACGTGACCGCGTCGGGGGTGAAGGTGATGGTGAAGTCCCGCTCCGGGGCGGTCGTGTGCACCGTCACCGTCCGGTCGCTGCGGGTGGGCCGGGCGCTGAACCTCGCGGCGAGGCCCAGGTTGTCCACCACCAGGTCGGTGGCGCCGGGGTCGAGCGTGGCGGACGGATCCAGCGCGACCGCGATGTCCCAGGAGTGGAACGTGTGCTCGTTGAGCCGCAACCCGACCATCCCGAAGCCGTCGAACTCGGCCGGCCCCAGGTTGAAGCGGAACCCGGCGAGATCGTCGTCGCTCAGGCCCTCGAGCCGCTCGACCACGGCGGCGTCGGCGATCAGGGCGTCGTCGCACATGGCCCGGGCCGACTTGGCGTTCCACTCAGCCCACACCTTGGGGGCGAAGTCGTCGGCGACCGGCCGGCCCGCGAGCCCGTCGTCCAGCCGGCCCAGCATGATCACGGCTCCCGAGCCGATGTGGGACAGGACCTGGGCGATCGACCACTCGGTCGGGTAGGCCTGCGCCTCCAGGGCGGCGTCGTCGAGGGGCGCGACCAGGTCGCGCAGGCGGTCGGACGAGTGGCGCAACTGCTGCAGTCGGGCGTCCATGCGCCCACCGTAGAGGCCTCCGCGCCGCCCGCCGCCACAGGGGATCTCCACAACCTCATCACGCCGTCTCCAAGGTCGGGGCGCCCCGTCCCGTCACAGTCGTCCTCGTAGCCGCACCCGCACCGAGGAGACGACGATGGCTGCCCCCCGTCCCGAGGAACACGAGATCGCCGTGGTCGGCGCCCGCGCCGCCGGTGCCGCCACCGCGCTGCTGGCCGCCCGGACCGGGCACGACGTGGTCGTGGTCGACCGGGCGCTGCTCCCCAGCGACACGATGTCGACCCATGCGATCGCCCGCAGCGGGGTGGTCCAGCTCCACCGCTGGGGCCTGCTCGACGAGGTCGTGGCCAGCGGCGCTCCGCCCATCCACCAGGTCACGTTCACCACCCCCGAGGGCACGATGACCCGCACGGTCAAGGACTCGGCCGGGGTCGGCTTCCTGGTCGCCCCTCGCCGCTACGTGCTCGACACGATCGTGGCCGAGGCGGCGGCCCGCGCCGGGGCCACCCTGCGCCTCGGGGTGACCGTCACGGACCTGCGCCGCGACGCCACCGGTCGGGTCACCGGGCTGTCCGGCCACGACCAGGACTGCCGGCCGGTGGAGATCGAGGCGTCCGTGGTCGTGGGGGCCGACGGCCTCGGGTCCCGGGTGGGACGCCGCGCCGGCGCCGCCATGGTCGAGGACCGGGGCGCCAACGGCGCCGCCTGGTACGCCTACCACCGGGGCCCGGCCTGGGACGGCATCGAGTTCTTCGTGACCGAGGGTGCGCTGGCGGGGGTGTTCCCCACCCACGACGACGAGGCCAACATCTGGATCTGCATCCCGGCCGTCTCGGCCCGGGCCGCCTCCCGCAGCGCCGGCTCGCTGGAAGCGGGCTTCGACCGGCTGCTGGCCCACCACGCCCCCGAGCTGGCCGAACGGCTGGCCGGGAGCGAGCGCACCTCGCCGGTCCGGGGCATGGTCGGCCTGCCCAACCAGGTCCGCCAGGCCTGGGGGCCGGGCTGGGCGCTGGTGGGCGACGCCCTCTACCACCGCGACGCCATCACCGGCCACGGCATCAGCGACGCCTACCGGGACGCCGAGCTGCTGGCCTGCGCCCTGGACGAGGGCCTGCGCCACGGGCGTGGCCTCGACCCGGCCCTCGACGGCTACCGCCGGGAGGCGGACGCGGCCCGTCGCGAGATCTTCGACATCACGTGTGAGCTGGCCGACTTCCCGCCCCCCGGGGAGTTCGTCCAGCTGCAGCGCCGGCTCAGCGCGGCCATCGAGATCGAGGCGGCGGCCCTGGCCGCCCGCCCTATCCCCGGCCACGACCGTCTGGCCGTGGCCTGATCCCAACCAGCGACAAAGGAACCGACATGAGCATCACCGAGACCAGTGACCACATCCGCAACGGCGTCGACACCGCCACCCTCTTCGCCACGCTCGACGCGGTGAAGGAGGCCCCGGCCGCGGCGCAGTTCAAGTTCCGGGCCCGCAACGAGTGGCTGAGCGGCACCCACAGCCGCGGCACCATCAGCGACTTCTTCGGAGTCGGTGAGGAGCGGGCGCACGAGCGCACGTTCACCTTCGACGCCGACCACCCCGCCGTGCTGGTGGGCAAGGACAACGGCCCGACCCCGGTCGAGTTCGTGCTCCACGCCCTGGCCGCCTGCCTGACGGCCGGCCTGGCCAACATCGCCGCCGCCCGCGGCATCACCCTGACCGAGGTGCGCTCGACCGTCGAGGGCGACATCGACCTCAACGGCATCCTCGGCCTGGACCCCACGGTCCGCAACGGCTACCAGGGCATCACGGTCCGCTTCAGCGTCAAGGGCGACGCTCCGGCCGAGAAGCTCCGCCAGATCGTCGAGCAGTCCCGGGCCCGCTCCGCGGTCTACGACGTCATCACCAACCAGGTGCCGGTGACGATCGAGGTCGACGCCGGCTGACGCCGGCCCACCCTGCCCACGCCGCTGCCGGGATCAGCCGACGACGAGGTCGGCCGACTCCCGGCAGCGCTGCGCGTCCAGGGGCTGGCCGGCGGCGTCGAACATGTCCGCCGCCTCGGCCAGCAGGCGCTCGGCCTCGGCCCGGTCGCCCTCGGCCCGGCACAGGTGGGCCCGGGCCTCGCAGGCCGCCCCCCGCCAGGCGGTGCCCCGCCACTGGCGGGCCGACCGCTCGGCCTGGCGCAGCCAGTCCCGGGCCTCGTCCAGCCGCCCGCCCTCGGCGCAGGCGATGGTGGCGGGCACCGCGATCATCACGTGGCACAGGCTGCAGGACTGCTGCTCGTCGGAGGCCTCGACGGCCTCGTCCACCACCGCCAGCGCCGCCTCCCGGTCGGGGGCGGCGGCCACGAGCGTGCCGTAGATCCGCTGCAGCAGGTGGCGGGCCAGCGGCGACCAGCGGGCCAGCGTGAGCGCCCGGCGCAGCAGCCGCTCGGCCTCGGCCGGGTTCCCGCCGGCCAGCTCCACCTCCGCCAGGCGCTGGAGGGCGTGGGCCGTGCCCGTGCCCGCGTCCAGGGCGACGTGCAGGTCCACCGCCTCGGTGAGGTCGGCGCGGGCCTGGTCGAGGTGGCCGGCCAGCAGCGCGGCCTCGCCCGCCACCAGCGTGGCGAAGGCTGCCGCGGCCCGCGTCCCCATCGCGTCGGCCTGCTCCCTCAGCCGGCGGGCCAGGTCGATGACCTCCGGGTAGGGGGTCGGGCCGTAGAGCAGGTACTCGGCCACGCACAGGTGCGAGTCGAACACCGTCGCGGCCAGGGCCGGGCTCTCGGTGGTGGCCCGCATCTCCCGGCCCAGGCGGTCGAACCACTGGCCGCGGTTGTGCGCCACCATGCCCTGGAGCGTGATGGCGTCGAGCAGCTGGGTCGGCGTGCTGCCGTCGAGGGCGACGCGCCGGGCCTCGTCCACCGCGGTCTCGGCGGCGTCGATGTCGCCCCGGTGATAGGCGAGCATGCCCTGGACGTAGAGCACGGCGGCGTCGTCGGGGCCTCCCTCCGGCTCCAGGCCGGCCACGGCCTCCTCGGCCGAGGCGACGTCCCCGGTGTACAGGGCCGCCCGGGCCATGCGGGCCCGCAGCCGCCGGGCGCGGTCGGGCGGGCTGGCGGCCAGCGCAGTGCGGAACGCCGCCACCGCCGCGGGGTCGGACCGCGCCGCCAAGGCCTCGGCCCGCAGCGCCAGCAGCTCGGCGTCGTCGTCGCCGGAGAGGTGGTCGCGGGCGACCTCGGTCCAGCGCAGCACGTCCCGGTGGAGCTGGACGGCCGCGGCGCGGCGGGCGGCGGCCAGCGCGAACGGGGCGGCCTCGGCGTCCCGGCCGGCGGCCACGAAGCGCTCGGCGACGCGCTCGGGCGGCGCGCCGGCCTCGGCCAGGGCCCGGGCGGTGCGCTCCAGCGCCCGGGACCGCTCGGGCGGCGGCAGGCCCGCGGCCAGGCCGGACACGTCGATGTCGTCGGCGAAGCGGTAGCCGCCGGCCTCGGGGACGATGGCGCCCGCGGCCAGCGCCTCCTCGACCACGCGCCGGACGGCGGCGCCGTCGTGGCCGGTGGCGGCCCGCAGCTCCAGGTCGTCGAAGCGATCGCCGGCCAGGGCCACCAGCGCGAGGGCCTCGGCCACCTCGGCGGGCACGTCCGGCACCGCGGGGGCCGGGGTCTCGGACGGGGGCAGCTCGACCACGTCGAACCAGCCGGGCCCGGCGCCGGCCCGGGCCTGGGGCCGGCCGGCGACCACCACCGCGATGCGGTGGCCGCGGGTGAGCCGGGCGATGTCGTCGATCAGCGCCAGGGTCTCGAGGGACGCATGGTCGACGTCGTCGACCAGCAGCAGGGCGCCGGACCGCTCGGCCGCCACCATCAGCAGCTCCCGGGCGGCCACCAGCCAGCGCTGCCGGGTGGTGGGCAGGCCCTCCCCGAACGCCTGCTCCAGCTCGTCCCGGAGCGCGCCGGGGAGCGCGTCGAGCAGCTCGGGCCCGCGCTGGGTCATCTCGTCCAGCGCCTCGACCGCGCACGCGAACGGGTCGCTGCGGGTCAGCGAGGGCGCCGACTGGCCGACGGCGATGCCGCGGGTGCGGGCGGCCCGGGCCAGGCGCTGGAGCACGTCGCCGCGTGTCATCCGGTCCCCACCCTCGATGCGCAGTGCCGATCCCCGGCCCGCGGCCAGGTCGTCGAGCACCCGGTCCTCGATGGCGCGGTCGGCCGCGGGCTCGGCGTCCTCGCCGAGGGCGTCCCCGCCGCCGATGTCCGCCACGAAGCGGTAGCCCCGGCTGTGGACGGTCTTGACGACGCGCTGGTCCCGCCCGGTGTCGCCCACCGCCCGGCGGGCCGACTTGATCCGGCTGCTGAGCGCGGACTCGGACACGAAGCGGTCGCCCCAGACCTCGTCGAGCAGCTCTGTCTTGGGCACGACCCGGTCCCGGTGGTCGACCAGGTAGGCGAGCACGTCGAACACCTGCGGCTCGACGGGGACCACCTTGCCGTCGCGCCGGAGCTCGCGCCGCTCGACGTCGAGCTCACAGGTCCCGAAGTGCACCGCCACCTGGGCAATCGTCGCACACGCGGCCGCGAGGCGAGCAAGTAACGTCGGTTCATCGGTTGGGGGATCGTCCGGGTTGCTGCCGCCTGCGTCCTCGCCGGCGCGGCCGCGAGCCTGGGCCCGGCGCGCATCGTGGGCGCCGAGGTCGTGCCCGGAGACGGCATCGCGACGAGCTACGACTCGGTGGACGGCGGCAACTGCTCGCTGCCCGGGCCGCCCGCGGACCACCTCGACGTGGCGCTGTCCCACGTCGAGTACGGCACCGCCGACGCGTGCGGCGGCTACCTCGACGTGACCGGCCCGGGCGGGACCATCCGGGTGCTCGTCACCAACCAGTGCCCCGAGTGCCCGGTCGGCCACATCGACCTGTCCCGGACCGCGTTCGCCCGGCTGGCGCCGCTGGAGGCCGGCCAGATCCCGGTCAGCTACACCCTCGTGCGCGACCCGCCCGTGGCGCAGCCGATCGCCGTGCGGGTGAAGACCGGCTCGTCGCGCTGGTGGCTGCAGATCCAGGCCATCGACCACGGCAACCCGATCGCCGCCTTCGAGCTGCTCACCGCCGGCGGCTGGCGCAGCCTCGTGCACACCGACGACAACTACTGGATGGCCGAGAACCCGGGCCCGGGCGACGGTCCGTTCTCGGTGCGGATCACCGACATCTACGGCCAGACCGCCACGGCCGATGGGATCGAGCTGGCCCCGGACGTGGTCCAGCGCACCGCGGCCCGCCTCTACGCCTCTGGCGCCGGCGGCGCCCCGTCGCCGGTCCCGGCCACGCCCGCCCCTCCGCCGGAGACCACGACCACCGCGCCGCCCCCGCCTCCGACCAAGCCGCCGTCGGTGCCCACGACCGCGGCGGTCCCGGCGCCTGCGGGCGAGCTTGCGGTGGCGCCGGCCCGGTCCCGCGGCGACCCGGGCGGCGGCGCCGGCGCCGGCGTGACTGTCGCAGTCCTGGCCGGGACCGTCGCGTGCGCCGCCGCCGGCGGGTACCTCCTACGCCGTCGCCGCTCCGGCCCCCGGTCGTAGATTCCTCGCATGAGGGCAGCGATCCTGGAGGACGGCACCGTCGAGATCCGGGAGGTGCCCACGCCGGAGCCGAGGGCGGGCGAGGCCCTCGTGCGGCTGCGGACCGCGGGGGTGTGCCACTCCGACCTGCACATGGCGCGGGGCGACTGGCCCGGCTTCGTGCGGCCGGACCGGGCGACGCCGCTCGGCCACGAGGGGATCGGGATCGTGGAGGCGCTCGGCCCGGAGGGCGACCGGCCCGCGGGCGCTCGCGTGGGGGACCGGGTGATCCTCGGCCTCGGGGGAGCCGGGGGCGGCTACTGGTGCGGCGCGTGCGAGTACTGCCTGGGCGGGCGCCCGCGCCTGTGCGCAGAGGCCAAGCCGCTCATGGGCACCTACGCGGAGCAGGTGCGCCTGTGGTCCCGTGCGCTGGTCGTGCTGCCCGACGCGCTGGGCGACGACCAGGTCCCGCTGGCCTGCGGCGGGCTGACCGCCTACAGCGCGGTGAAGAAGCTGTGGCGCTTCGGGGTCCCGCCCGGCAAGGAGGTGGCGATCATCGGCGCCGCGGGCGGGCTCGGCCACTACGGCGTCCAGGTGGCCCGGGCGTTCGGCTACAAGGTCCTGGGCGTGGACGTGGGCAAGGCCCGCTGCGAGTTCGTCCGCTCCCTGGGCGCAGACGCCGCGTACGACGTGAGCGAGGCGGCGGAGCGCATCCGCCGCGACCACGGCGGCGCCTACGGCACGGTCGTCTTCGCGGCCCGTCTCGCCGGCTTCGAGGTCGGACTGCGCTCGCTGCGACGCGGCGGCGTGTTCGTCGGCGTGGGCATGCCCGCAGCCAGCGAGGGCCCGCTCCAGCTGAACCAGCTCGACCTGGTCACCCGGG
>DATBGF010000601.1:0-4338 GCA_036558145.1 Acidimicrobiales bacterium | reverse complement strand
AGCACCCGGGCCGTGACGGTCGGGTCGAGCAGGGACTGGCCGGCGGCGACGCGCGTGACGCTGTCCACCAGGTCGCTGCCGCGGACCTGCTTGAGCACGTAGCCCGCGGCGCCCGCCATGATCGAGTCGAACAGCGCCTCGTCGTCCGCGAAGGACGTCAGCATGAGGCACGCCACCTCGGGATGGCGGGAGCGGATCTCGCGGCACACCTCGACGCCGTTGCCGTCGGGCAGGCGGACGTCGAGCACCGCGACGTCGGGCGAGGTCGCAGGGATGCGGCGCAGCGCCTCGTCGGCGGTGCTCGCCTCCCCCACGACCTCGATCTCCGGCCCCGCCTCCAGGATCTCGCGCACACCCCGCCGCACGACCTCGTGGTCGTCGAGCAGGAACACTCGGATCGTCACGCCGGCGCCACCCCCACCCGGTCGCCCAGGATCCGGCGGCCGTCGACCAGCTCGGTGGTGATGGCCATGATCCGGTCGTCGGGCCCGTGCGGCGCCCAGCGGGCGAGGGGCTGGGCCCGGACCGCGGCCAGCTCGTCGGGATCGGTGACCTCGCGGGCGACGCCCGTGATCAGGACGCTCCAGCCGGTCTGGTCGACCGGGTCGATGTCGTCCACCTCGAAGGCCACCACCGCGTTGGCCGTGGCCGCGTCGAGCTTGGTCCCCCGCCCGGTGCGGATGAGGATGCGCTCGCCGTCGAGCCGGAAGTTGACCGGCAGCACCCGGGGCAGTGCCCCGCTCGACACCCCGACGCGGCCGATCGTGGCCCCGCCCAGCAGGCGCAGGCACTCGTCGCGATCCAGGACCTCGAGCCCATTGTGGTCGAGTCTCATCGCTCCATCGTGGTCGGTGAACGCCCACTCAGCCAGGGCCGACCGGCGGCCCCGATGGGGACCTTCGACCCTAGGGGCCTCGCCTGCTTGTGCGTACGTTCACGAACAGGCGGATCAGAGCCGATCCGCTGAACATCGGAGGTAATGAGATGAGCGTGATGACGGAGGTGCGTCCGGTCGCGAGCGTGAACCACCGGACCGAGGTCGCCGGCAACGTGAAGCTGCGCCGGCGGACGATCGACAAGGTCCTGATCGGCAGCGGCGTCGCCGTCGCCGTCGTGTTCGCATCGGCCGGTGCCCTGCTGACCTGGGGCTCCAACTTCGCCGAGGACTACGTGCACGACGAGCTGTCGTCCCAGCACGTGGTGTTCCCCGCCGCCGAGCAACTGCGTGAGGACGGCCGGGCCGACCTGGTGAAGTACGCCGAGGAGCCGGTCACCACCGGCACCGAGGCCGAGGCGTACGCCAGCCTGATCGCCACCCACATGGAGGGCATCGCCGACGGCAAGACCTACGCCGAGATCGACGACCGGGGGGCCGCCCAGGCCGTCACGGATGCCCAGAACTCGGGCGCCAGCCAGGAAGAGATCGCCGAGCTGCAGGCCACGGCCAACCAGCTCAAGGGCCAGCGTGACACGCTCTTCAAGGGCGAGACGCTGCGGGGCCTGCTGCTCACCAGCTTCGCCTGGGCCACGGTCGGCACGGTCGCCGGCATCGCCGCCTGGGTCGCCTTCGCCGGTGCCGCCGTCATGATCGCCCTGGTGATCGCCGGGGTCTTCCACATGGTCCGCAGCGACAACTAGCTCCCCAGAACTCGAGATCACGGGGCACACCGATCGCCGGGTCCGGCAGAGGCCCGGCGATCGGTCGCGTCTACGGGGCGGCCGTGGTGCTGGTCGTGTCGCCGGCGGCCGTGGTGCTGGTGGTGTCCTGGTCGCGCTCGGCCCGGCGCTGGTCCCGCTCCTCGCGCCGGGCGGCGCGGTCCTCACGTTCCTGCTCGGTGCGGTTGCCCCGACCCGCGTTGCCGCCACCGTCGTCGTCGTGGGCCAGCGCGATCGTGATGGTGGCCACCGCCAGCAGGGCGGTGGCGACGGCGAGGGCGATGGTGGCCGTCGTCAACCGCCGGATGGCCTGCAGCATGTCCTGCTCGCTCATGCCCAGGAACCTACGCGGTCAGCCGCGGGGTGCGACGCCGCACCGCCGGCTCGCAGGGCACCGGGCTGGACAGGCGACCGCCCTCCCCCGTGAGGTGCTCCAGGGCCCGCACGAAGCTGTCGCGCTCACGGGAGGTCAGGGACGACAGCACGTCCTCGTACACCCGCCGGGTGATCTCGATGCCCTGCTCCACCAGGCGGCGGCCGGCCGGGGTGACGGCGATGATCCGGGCCCGGCGGTCGGTGCGGGACGGGCACCGCTCGGCCAGGCCGGCGCGCTCCAGCTCGTCGAGGGTGAACACCATCGTCGTCTTGTCCAGCGCGCACCGGGCCGCGACCTGGCTCTGGGTGCGATCGGCATCGAGCGCGGCCCGCAGCACGGAGAAGAGCCGCGGCGTGATGCCGATCACGGCCAGCGCCAGCGTGAGCTCGGTGGCCAGGACGTAGCTGGCCTGGGACAGCAGGAGCGCGAGGTCCGTGTCCATCACCACGGATCGTACTCGGCGCCGCCCCCGGGACTCCTGGGCCGCGCTCAGTTTCGGGTCGCCGGGGAGTCTGTTCTCGTGTGACCGCCTCCGCCGAGCTCGACGGCTTCCTCGACGGGCACCGCCGTGAGCTGGCGGGCTACTGCTACCGCATGCTCGGCTCGGCGTTCGACGCCGAGGACGCCGTGCAGGAGGTGCTGATGCGGGCCTGGCGCGGCATGGGCCGCTTCGAGGGCCGGGCCAGCGTGCGGACCTGGCTGCACCGCATCGCCACCAACGTGTGCTTCGACATGCTGGAAGGCCGGCGCCGCCGGGCGTTGCCGAGCGACCTCGGCGCGCCCGGCTCGCCGCACGGTCCGGTGGGCCCGGCGCGGGGCGACCGCTGGGTCGACCCCATGGCCGACCGGCTGGTCCTGGACCCGACCGAGGATCCGGCCGAGGCGGCGGCCCGCCGGGATTCGATCCGGCTGGCCTTCGTCGCCGCCCTCCAGGTGCTGCCGCCCCGCCAGCGCGCCGTGCTGATCCTGCGGGACGTGCTGCGCTGGAGCGCGGCCGAGGTCGCCGGCCTGCTGGACACGAGCGTGGCCGCCGCGAACTCGCTGCTGCGCCGGGCCCGGGCCACGCTGGCCGAGGCGGGCGGGGCCGAGCGACGGCCCGACCCGCTCGCGCCCGAGGACCGGGCCCTGCTCGACCGCTACGTGCGCGCGTTCGAGCGCTACGACGTGGACGCCCTCGTCGCGCTGCTGCACGAGGACGCCGTGCTCACCATGCCGCCCCAGCCGCTGTGGCTGAGCGGCCGAGCGGACCTGCGGGCCTGGTGGCAGGGCGAGGGGCGCCGCTGCCGGGGCTCCCGGCTGGTGCCCCATGCGGTCGCCGGGACGATCGGCTTCGCCCAGTACCACCGCTCCCCGGAGCCCGGCGCCTGGATCGCCCTCGCCCTCCAGGTGCCCACGGTCCGGGACGGGGCGCTGGCGCGGCTCGACGTCTTCACCGACCCCGCCCTGTTCCCGGCCCTCGCCCTGCCGGTCCGGATCGCCTAGCGCGGCCCCTACGCTGCCGAGCATGCCCACGCTGTACGAGCACGCCGGGGGCGAGGAGGCCCTCCACCGCCTCGAAGAGGCCTTCTACGCCAGCGTCCTGGCCGATCCCCTGCTCCAGCCCCTGTTCGGGGCGGGCCAGCCGCAGCACGTCGACCACCTGACCGCGTTCACGGCCGAGTCCTTCGGCGGCCCGGACCGCTTCACCCGCGAGCTGGGCGGGTTCGCCGGGCTGATCGCCGTCCACCGCCACAAGCACATCACCGAGGAGCAGCGCCGCCGCTTCGTCGAGCTCTACATGGCCGCCCTGGACGAGGCCGGCCTGCCGGACGACCCCGAGTTCCGCGAGGCGGTGCGCGAGCACGTCGAGTTCGGCTCCCAGGTGGCCATGCAGAACTCCCACGCCGAGACGGACGACCAGCTGCACCCGTTGCGCGAGGTGCCCCACTGGGCCTGGGCCGGCGACGGCTGAGGGTGTCGCGGCGGGCGACTCTGGGTAGTTGTCGCAGTCGCGGGCGTGAGGAGGGGGGACTCCGTGTCGATCCAACGCAACCGCTTCGCCGTGCTGCTGCTGGCCGCCGTGCTGGCGGTCCTCGCCGTCCCGACGGGGGCGGGCGCCAGCCCGGCCGCCGATCCCGGGCTGCCCACCACCATCCCGCTCCCCGACGGCTTCCAGCCCGAGGGCATCGCCATCGGGAGCCAGCCCTTCGCCTACTTCGGCTCGCGGGTCGACGGCGACGTCTACCGGGCCAGCCTGATCGACGGGAGCGGCCAGGTCATCAGCCAGGGACCGGGGACGGCGTCGCTCGGGATGAAGCTCGACGGGC
>DATBGF010000600.1:0-2990 GCA_036558145.1 Acidimicrobiales bacterium | reverse complement strand
CGGAAGTACCGGTAGCCGCCTGCGTCATCGCCGGGCGACATCTCCTCGGTCTGCCAGCCGAACAGCCCGCCGTAGAAGGCGGCGGCGCCGTCGATGTCCGGAGTGCCCAGATCGACCCACGACGGGGTCCCGGGCTCGTAGCTGCGCGCTGTGCCCATGGCCGGAATCTACGCCCGGTCAGGAGCTGAAGCGCACGGCCACGTCGCCCTGGTCGTGGAACAGGGCGACGAGCCCCGCCTCGTGCTCGATGGCCGTGCGCTGCCGCTCCCCGAGGCCGGCGAAGGGCTCGACGATCACGTCGAGGCGCGGCCCCGCGTTGCGGGCCCGCCAGGTGGCCACGGGATGGCCGGTCATCAGCACGAGGCCGGGGCTGCCCACCGGCCGCCACACGGCCCGCTGGACCGCCCGGTCGGGGATGAGCGTCGCCCGGTCGCGCTGGGCCAGGAACGGGTCGCCCGCGGGCAGCAGGCGGGCCCCGCCGGCGAGCGGCGGGTCGGCGAGGCAGTCGATGTCGGCCTCCAGCATCCACGCCGGTGCCCCGTCGACCCGCACCTCGACCAGCTCGGCCCCGAGGTCGATGAAGCGGTCGCGCGCCTCGGCCGCGCCGATGCCGGTCCAGGCGGCGAAGTGGCGGGGCGCCACCGGCCCGTAGGCGTGGACGAAGCGGCGGGCCAGCTCCACCCGGCTGTGCCGGACCTCGCCGCCCATCGGCTCCCCCAGCCAGATGTTGGTGGCCATGATCATCTGGCGGTGGTCCTGGGGCCAGCCGTAGCAGAACACGCCGGCCGTGCCCGCCAGGCGCAGGAGCTGGTCCGGGACGTGGTGGACGTCGCACACCTCGCACCACGGCTCGAGCTCGGTGGGCACGCGGCCGTGGAGCGACTCGCTCACGTCGCCCTTGGTGCGGGGCTCGGCGTCGGCCAGGACAGCGGCGAGGACGCCCAGGATCTCGCCCAGGGCCTCGCGCGCCGTCCAGTCCCGGCCCTCGATGGCGGGCCAGGCCCCGGCCAGCTGCTCGCGCAGCGAGTCCTCGTCGCCCGCCAGCGCCCCGGGGCCGAACACGGGCGCGTCGCGCCGCCCCACCAGGTGGGCGGCGCCGCGGGGGCCGAGCATGCGCAGCAGGTCGCGGTCGTCGTGCAGCGCCTTCTCGACCGCGGCCGGGGTCAGCTTGGCCACCCGCGCCGCGAGGGCGATGGGGGCGTTGCCGGGCGGCGTGTCCTGCACGGCCGCCACCCCGGTGGCGTCCAGCAACCGGCCGAGCGGCAGGCGCTCGTGCAGGTTGTGGGTCGCCACGCGGTAGGCGACGGCCTGCTCGGCCGTGACTTTCCCCCCAGGTCTCGTACGCATGTGTGACCCGACGATACGACCCCGGTGAGAGCGGTGCGCTGCGCCCTCGACCGGTGGGTCAACGACCCCGCAGCGCGGTCGCGACGTGGTCGCGCAGGGCATCGATGTAACCATCGGTCGCCTTGCGCTGCTGCCGCCGGGCCACAGGCCCGCCCAGCTTCGTCAGCAGCGCCCGCGGCCGCGAGAAGGCGGCGATCTCGACCACGACGTCGCCCGACGGCGTCCGCTCGACCACGAACGCCTCCTCCCCGCTCTCCGGGTGCACGGGCAGGGTCCCGTACCCGAACCCGACCCGATCGGCGTCGTCGACGGACCACACGACCCGGCAAGCAGCGATGACGTGCAGCCCCATCAAGGGCACGTCGAGCACGACGTCAGTCCCCGCCGTGATCGGCGCCTCGTCCGGCACCACCCGGATCCCCTGCCCCCGATGCAACCGCCAGGTCCTGATCCCGTCCGCAGCCGCCCCGAACACAGCATCCCCATGCCCGAGCTCCGCGGTAGCCCGCACATGGTGGTACCCCGCGGGCAGCTCCTCCGGCCGAGCAGTAGCCCCGACCTCGGGATAGGTCACGGTCGCGGCCCGCATGTCCCCCAGCACCTGCCCCAAGCGTTCGTCAGACGGCCGGCCGATCACGAACATGCACCAACCGTGCCACACCCCCGACCGAACGAAACCCGATCCATACCCCAGGTGTGACCTAGACGTTGTGTATGTGTAGTGATACGGTCCGCGGCGCTCTGGGGGTTCATATATGCCAAAAAGCAATGTTACGCCCTATACCACGCCAACTCTGCGCTGGAAAGAAAGCACGAAAGTGCACCAGATCCTCGTCTCGGGATTGGCCGCGTTGGTCCTGCTTCTCACGGCTGCGTGCGGCGGCAGCGGCTCGGACGGCGCCGACGACCCGCCTCGAACGACCGGGCCCGATCCCAGCACGACCATCGACGAGGCCACGACGACCACGAACACGGAAGATGCGGTGCGCTCGGCCTATTCGGCGTACGTGGCGATGATCACCCGAGTCAGCAGCACGACTGTTGACCCCAACGACCCTGAGCTGGCGACGAGGATGGTCGACCCCGCGCTGAGTGCACTTCGCACGCGATTGTCGACGTGGCAGTCGCAAGGCGAGATCTGGGTGACCGGCGATCAGACTCGCCACGACATCCAGTCCGTCGAGTTCCAGGACGGTGGACTCACGGCCGTCGTCACCGACTGCATCGTCGCCAACGACACGCGGGTCCCGGTCGGCTCGACAGACGTCACCTTGCCGGCTCCAAAGACCAATCTCGGTCACACGACCATGGTCAACCAGGATGGGGCCTGGCTCGCCCAGAGCACCGGGGTGGACCAGCAGTGGGAAGGGGTGGCGGGATGCGCTGCGTAGGGCTCACGCTCGTCGCGACAGCCACGATCCTCCTCGGCTCGCCCGAGGCCTGGGCCGGCCCGACACAGACGACGCCCACGACACAACCCCCCGTCCAGGCCATCGATCTGAGCACTGATGTGTTCTCGGCGAGCGCCAGCTCCTCGCCTGAGCCGGAGGTCAGTGTCTCGTACGTCGACGTCGTCTCAGCGGGTGGGGCGGCGGGCGGGCGCGAGGTCGCGGCGGCGCGGCCGCGGACGTGTGAGTTGTGGG
>DATBGF010000599.1:0-11421 GCA_036558145.1 Acidimicrobiales bacterium | reverse complement strand
ACAAACCGACGCGACCCTGCCGGTGGCGGCGCCTCCGGCCGCCTCGGCCTCCGGTAGCGGTGCCGCGGTCTCCGCGCCGCCAGGACAAACCGACGCGACTCCGCCGGTACCGCAGGCGGCCGAGCCCTCCGAGCCCATGGTGGTGACGCGAGGGGACGGGCCTACTGCCGAGGAGGGTGCTCGGCAGCTGGCCTCGGCCACGGCGGAGTTCGAGGCTGCGCTGGAGGAGCGGTCCCCTGGAAGTGCGGGGGCGCCGGAAACCGGCGCGGGGGCGGTGATCGTCGAGGCAGTCGCGGCCGCGGGACGGGCCGGGCGGGCCGAGGTCACCGCGGCCGCGCGGGCGGCGCTCGCAGATCTGCACGCCGGGGATGCCCAGCTCGGCGCCCTGCTGGCCAAAGGCGGCGGCGCCGCGGTCGACGGGGTCACTGCCGCCGACCGGCAGGCGGCGTCGGCCGTCACTACCTCGGTCGCCGAGACGAAGGGCCGGATCGCGGGCGACCGCCGTGACCACGGGTCGCGGATCGGCACCTGGTCGGCCCAGGCGATCTCCACCGCCGACCGCGTCGTTGGCGAGCAAGCCGGCAAGGCCCAGGCCGCCGGCGGGGAGCAGGCCCGCCAGGCCAGGGCCGCCGGCCGCGAGGCCGAGCAGCGCGAGGCGGCCGTCGTTCGCACGGCGGCGGCGCAGGCCAAGTCCGAGCCGGCCGCCGCGGCCGGCGGTCCGGACGCCCCCGCGCCCGCCAAGGCGGCTCAGGGCCCCGGGGCGCGGGCGCGCGCCGCGGAGGCGGCCACGGCACTGCGTGGTGGCGGCTCGAAGGTCGCGGCGGCGGTCGCCGGGGAGGCCAAGCCGCTGACGTCGGCGCTGAGCCGGACCGCGACAGACGCCGAGGCGGCCGTGGGCCAGGTCGCGGCCGGGGCCACGCGCGAGGCCGACCAGGGAGGTGCCGGGGCGCGCGGGCGCATCGCCGCCGCGGCCCGGACCACCACCACCGCCCTGCGCACGCGTGCCGGCGAGGCTCGCGGTGCCGGCGCGGCCGCGGCGGCGCGCCTGGTCGCGGCCATGGCCGGTGCGGTGCGCCGGACCCTGGGGGCCAGCGTCGACGAGGAGCAGGCGGCCGCGGCGAGGTTCGGCCGCCTGCGGGCCGCTCCCGGCGCGGCCGGCAGGATCGCCCAGACCGTCGGCCGCCAGATCGAAGACAGCCACGCCGGAACGGCCAACGACCTCCGCCAGGGCGGGAAAGAGGCAGCCGCACAGCTCCAGGACTACGGATCGGCATCCACCGCGGACCTCGGCGCGGCCGGGGCCGAAGTCGAGACAGCCATGGCCAGTGGCGCCGCCCAGTCGGCGACAGCCGTGCGGGGCGTGGCCGCTCCCGCGGGCCAGGCATTCGGGACCGTGGTGGCCAAGGCGACGGCCTCCGGGGACGAGGCAGTCGCCCGCACCGGCCAGAACCTGGCCGGCGTGGTGGGCCAGGCCGAGACCGGCCTCGGCCGCGTCACCTCCGACGTCCGCACCGGCCTCGGCGATCACGAGGCGCACGTGTCGAACCGAGCCCAGACGCTGCTGTCACGGACCACGCCGTCCGCCGGCCCGTCCGTGCAGCTCAACATTCCTCCCCACCCCCACCCGGTCAAGGACTGGTTCGGCGATCAGATGTCGGACCTCAAGGGCATGCTCACCGACCCGGGGTTCTGGGTCGGGGCGGCGGTGACCATCGTGGGCGGCCTCGCACTGGCGCTCGTGATGCCGGAGGTCATAGCCGCCGGCATCGCCCTGGTCATCGGCGGCCTCATCGGCGGCGCCATCTCCGCGCTGTGGGAGAACCGGGGCAGCGTCCTCAAGGGCGCCCTCATCGGGGGGCTCATCGGCCTCGTGTTCTTCGCCGGCGGGTTGATCCTGGCCGAGTTCGGCCTGGCCGGGCTCGCGCTGCTGGGCGCCGTCATGGCGCTTGGCGCGCTCATCGGGATCGTGGTCAACATCGCCACCGGTCACCGGCCGGACAAGGGCCTGCTGGCCAACCTGCTCCTCGCCGGTGTGTTCCACAAGTTCTCCCAGTGGCTCCAGGCCAGGCGCGGGCGCGGGCAGGGCCAACCCGAGCCCGACGAGCCCACGGGCAAGCAGGACGAGCCGACGGGCAAGGAGGACGAGCCGGCCAAGGCGCCACGGGACGAGGACGAGCCCGATCCCCCGAAGCGGAGGAAGACGCCCGTCCTGCAGGCCGCCCGGCAGGCGGTCGTCGAGCGGGCGTCGGTGCTCGCCGACCACGTCCGCCGGCTCCGGCAACGGCTCGGCAACACTGCCGGGTTCCGCAACCCCGCACTGGCCCAGAAGCTCGAGCGCGAAGCGCGGGCCGCGCGCGACATCATGCAGGAGGCGGAGAACGCGACGACCGACGCCGAGGTGAACCAGCTCAACCGCCGGGTCGACGCATTGCAGGAGCAGGTCGACGGCAGCGAGGTCGGCGTCCTGCGCGACGAGGCCGGCGAGGTGATCGACGCCGTCGAACGCCGCGTCGCCGCCCTGCGCGACCGGATCCCGGCCGAGAACAAGCCCAAGCCGCCGGACCCCGGCCAGCCGGCACCGACGAGTCCGGACCGCTCCAACCCGGCCGCGCTGCGCAAGGGCGTCGACGAGGCGGCGAACACGGCGCGGGACCTGCGCAGCAGGCACCGCCAGTCCGCGCGGGAGACGCTGAGGACGAGCGCGGACATGCTGGAGGCGCTCAAGAAGGAGGGCGGCAAGCTCCTGGTCAAGCTCAACGAGCTCGAGGTGGCCAACGAGAGCTTCCTGTTCCCGGCCACCCTCGAGTCGGAGGGCGTCAGCAAGGCCACGGCCGCCGCGGTGCGGACGATCGACGCCCTGGAGCGCAAGTCGCTCGGTGACCGCCATCGCTCCCCCAAGGACGACCGCCACTTCAGCGCGGCCCGGCTGGAGGCGGCGGGCGTGCCGGTGAAGGGGAAGGGCAAAGCCGCCGGCGACGTGCCGTTCAACCACGTCCAGGAGATCCAGGTGGACCGCAACGGCGTCTTCAGCGCGCGGGAGGCCATCGTGGCCGAGCTCGAGCACCCCCCGCGGGACCTCACCCCCTACGGCCAGCGCCAGCTTCGCCAACAGCTCGAGAAGGCCCACACGATCATCCGTGAGGTCGACCAGTTCCTGGACGAGATCGGTTGGCCGGCGGACCGGCCCTTCAAGTGGGTCAAGGACGGCCGCGAGTGGGTCCCGGCCGCTGACGTGAAGGCGATGCAGGACCGGGTGTCCGGGCAGCTGACCACCCTGCGCGAAGGGCTCGAGGGCAGGGCCACCAGGAACACCATCAGGGACATCAGGATCACCAACCCGTCAGTGGCGACGGCTCTGGAGTCCCGGCGCTTCGCACTCCATCAGGAGATGACCAGACAGCAGGCGGCGCTCCGGGCGGCCCAGACGGAACCGCAGGTCAACGCCGTCCAGCAGGCCGTCGAACGGCTGCAGCGCCTCTGGAGCGACCTCCAACAGGACATCCACCTCGGCACGGTGCCGCGGTAGACGCCCGCTGGGGGCCGGACGCGCTGTGGGGAGGCGCTACGCGCCTCCCCACAGGTCGATCATCGGAAGAATCCTGCTCGGCCGAATGCTCCGGGAGGGACAAGGCCCCAGCAGACAAGCAGGTGGTGGACTGGTTGGACTCCACCAAGTGGTCCGACTAACCGCTTAGCGGCCAGCCACCTCCAGGGTCCCAGAACTACCGTCATTCATGTTTGGACCACCTCCCTTCTCTGGTGGTCGCAATCTATCAACGGCCACCACCGTCGCGGCGGCACCTTTTCACGCGAGCAGTGCTCCGCCGAGGATGTCGCCGCCCCGCTCGACGCCCGGGAGGGCGAAGTAGAAGCCTCCGCCCTCGGGGCGGATGTACTCCTCCAGGGGCTCGCCGGCCAGCCTGGCCTGGGTGTTCAGGAACTGGGACAGGCGACGCTGATACGAGACGAACGCCAGGCCCTGGTCCAGCTGCCCGGCGGCGTCGAAGCCGCGGGAGAAGTTGAGCCCGGCCCGCAGGATCAGATCGACCGACGTGGCGGCCGTCCGGGGGTTGGCCAGGCGGATGTGGGCGTCGAGCGAGGTCACGTCGCCGTCCGGGTCGTCGCCGTACTCGGGGATGTCGGTCTCGACCGAGCCCGAGAACGGGGCGCCCGTGTCCTTGCGGCGGCCGATGATCGCCTCCTGCTCGGAGAGCCGGGTCCGGTCCCAGAACTCGACCAGCATCCGGATGACCCGCACGACGTGGTAGCTGCCGCCGGCGGCCCAGTCCGGCTCGCCGTCGTCGGGGTCGACCCAGACGTAGCGGTCCATGACCCCGCCGTCGGTCGTGTCCAGGTTGGCGGTGCCGTCGATGAAGCCCATCAGGTTGCGCTGCCCGGCGCCGCCCGGACGGGTGTCGGCCGCCGAGCGGCGGTTGTAGCCGTCGAGCATCCAGTGCAGCGCCAGCGTGCCCCGGGTGGCCCGGTGGATCTGGCGCAGGGCGAACAGGTTGAGGTCCTCGTGCGCGCTGGTCAGCGTGAGCAGCAGGTCGCCGTGCGAGCGGGCCGGGTCGAGGCGGTCGTTGGCCAGGAACGGCATCTGCTCCAGCGCGCTCGGGCGCCGGTCGGCCAGCCCGAACCGGTCGTCGAACAGCGAGGCGCCCACGGACACCACCACGGACAGGTCCGACGGCGGGGGTGGGTTGCCGACGGCGCCCGTGTAGAGCGGCGGGAAGGCAGGGTCGCGGTCCTCGTAGGGCTCACCGGACATGAGCCGCTCGATCTCGCCCGTCAGGGCGGCGAAGGTGTCCCGCAGCTCGGACCGGTCGGCCGCGGTCACCGTGAACGCGGCCATCAGGCCCTGCTGGTTGCCCGGGTGGGTGATCCCGGTCTGGTGCGGACCGCGGAACCGCAGGTAGCGCGGGTCCGCGGCCGCGGCGGCCGGACCACCGGGACCGTCGGACCCGCACGCGGCGGCCGCCGCCGGCAACCCGGCAGCGGCGCCGGCGGTGGCCAGGCCGCCGGCCAGGAAGCGGCGGCGCGAGACCTCGGACATGCCGGGCGGCGAGCTCAGCTCTCGAGCCCGAGCACGCCCGCCACCGAGGCCAGCTTCTCGGACAGCTCGGCCAGGGTGGTCTGCATCTCGGTCTTGTCGGCGTCGGTCAGGGCGCTGTAGTGCTTGTAGCCGCTGCCCTCCCGGTAGGCGCCCAGCTGGCCGTCGAGCTCGTCGAACAGGCCGTCGATCGTGGTGACCAGGTCGGGGTCCTCGGCCTGCAGCGCCGGGGTCAGCAGGTCGAAGCCCTGGCGTGAGCCCTCGACGTTGGCGGCGAAGTCCCACAGGTCGGTGCCCGAGTAGCGGTCCTCCTCGCCCGTGATCTTGCCCCCGGAGACCTCCTCGATCAGCTCGGCCGAGCCCACCGCCAGCGCCGCGGGCGGGATCTCCATGCCGGCCAGCTGCGTCTTCAGCGTCTGCAGGTCGGCGTCGAGCTGGTCGGCGAACGGGGCGGCGCCCGACGTGGTGTTCTGGCTCCACAGCATGTACTCGAGGCGGTGCCAGCCGGTGAAGGCGGGGTCGTCGACGCCCGCGAAGTCGTCGACCCGGGCGTCGACCGAGCCGTCGATCTCCTCGACGAGGCCGGCGATCGGCTCGATGCGCTCCCAGCCCTGCCGGGACGGGGCGTAGGCCGCCTTGGCCGCCTCCACGTCACCGGCCCGGACCGCGTCGGTGAACACGGTCGTGGCGGCGATGGTGTCGTCCACCTGCTGGGAGACGTAGCCGCTGTAGTCCTCCAGCGCGCTGAGCACGAGCGGGTTGTCGGTCTGCGAGCCCTCGACCTCGTCGCCGATGCCCGACCCGGAACCCGGCGCCGATGCGGATCCGGACGCGGAGGCCGAGGCCTGGTCGCTGGCGTCCGCGCAGCCCGAGTCCCGGACGCCGGAGCCATCGTCGTCGCCGCACGCGGCGGCTCCCACGATCAGTACGAGCGACAGCGCCGCGGCGGCGGTGTATCGATGACGGACCACGTTCCCTCCTGGCATCCCCTGAGCGGACGGCATGCTAGGCATGCCTATCATCGAAGGCAAGGCCGCCCGAGCGAGCGAGGTGGGGAGCCCGCAACCCGGCCGGTGCGGCGGAACGCGCGCGCGGCCCGGCCCGGAGCGGGCATGGTTGGGGGGAGGCGTCATGTCGCCCCTTGACCCGCAACGGAGGGAGCCCCCGATGAGCGCGTTCACCGCCGGGGAGATCGAGTACCTGACCACCCAGACGATGGGCCGGCTCGCCACGGTGGGCCCGGACGGGCGCCCGCACATCGTGCCGCTGACCTACATCTACAACTCCGACGAGGACGCCATCGACCTCGGCGGGATCGATTTCGCCAACACCAAGAAGTGGCGCGACGCCAACGGCAACCCGCTGGTGACCTTCCTCGTCGACGACTTCTCCCCCACCGACGCCCACGCGGTCGAGATCCGGGGCGACGCCGAGATCCACGAGACCGGCGGCTCGACCATAAACCCGCGGATCGAGGGCTTCGTCGAGCAGTTCATCCGGCTGCGCCCCCGCCACATCGTGAGCTGGGGCTGCGACCCGGACACCGGCATGACGGCGGAGGGCTTCCGCCACAGCTCCCGCCGGGTGGGATAGGCGTGGAGCTCGTCGACGCGCTGCGCACGACCGGCGCAGTACGGGAGTTCACCGGCGAGCCCGTCCCCGACGACGTGCTGGCCCGGGTGCTCGACACGGCTCGCTTCGCCCCCAGCGGCGGGAACCGCCAGGGCTGGCAGGTGGTGGTCGTCCAGGACCCCGACACCCGGCGCGCCCTGCGGGACCTGTACCTGGGCGGCTGGTACGAGTACCTGGCCATCATGATGGCCGGTCTCACCCCGTGGGCCCCGGTGACCGACCGGGAGGCGGAGGCCCGGGCGATGGCCGGCGCGTCCCAGCTGGCAGAGCAGGCCGCGAGCCAGCCCGGCGGCATGGCCGAGCACCTCGACGAGGTGCCGGTGCTGCTGGCCCTCTTCGCCGACCTGCAGGTCCTCGCCGCGGTGGACCGGGACCACGACCGCTACACCTTCGCGGGCGGGGCGTCGGTCTATCCGTTCGCCTGGAACCTGCTGCTGGCGGCGCGGGCCGAGGGCCTGGGCGGGGTCATCACCACCATGCCCATCCGCCGGGAGGCCGAGGCCAAGCGACTGTTCGGCGCGCCCGACCACCTGGCGCTGGCGGCCGTCATTGCACTCGGCCACCCGGTGCACCAGCCTCGCCGGCTGCGGCGGGCCGCGGTGGCGGAGTTCGCCCACGTGGACCGGCTCGACGGCCGGCCGTTCGGGACCTGAGCGCTAGCCGCGGAGCTGGCCGAGCAGGCGCAGGACGTAGAAGAACAGCAGCATCACCGAGGCGAAGAGCTGGACCGACGCGCCCACGTAGGCCTCGGTCGGGTAGCGGCGCAGGATCGTCTGGGTCTGGTAGAGGATCGAGCCCCCGGCGAGGGCGATGATCGCGACCGAGAACCAGATGCCCAGGTAGAGGCCGAAGATCAGCGCGGCGAAGATCAGGCCGAGAGCGCAGAAGCCGACCCACATGAGGATGGGCCGGAGGAACGACAGGTCCTTGCGGGTGGTGAACGCCACGGCGCTCAACCCGGCGAAGCCGACGACGGTGATGACGGCCGCGGCCATCACGGTGCTGCTGCCGCCGGCCTGGACCGAGAAGAAGTAGTGGAGGAACGGGGCGAAGATCACGGCCTGGGCCGCAGCCATGCCGAACAGCCCCAGGTACTGGCGGGAGGGGTTGAGGATGTCGTGGGCGGCCGACGTGGCCAGCCACTGCACGACCATGACCGCGCCCAGGAGGAGCAGCCAGCCCGAGCCGCGCCGGGCCAGGAAGTTGTACATGCCCTCGGCGACGCCGAGGTTGATCAGGAGAGCCTCGAACAACACGAAGGCGAAGATCGCCGCCACGAGGTGCTGGTAGACGCGGACGATGAACTCGCCCCGCACGACCTCGTCGAACGTGGCGACCGGGCGGTAGCCCACGGGCGCAGCAGACATGCCTTCCTCCCTGGCGGCCGGCACACGCCGGACGCGCGAGACAGCGTACCGCCCCTGAGCAGGAGCCCGGTATGCGGTCGCCGCTCCCGGCAAACACGCCTGGCCGGATCGTGACCTGTTGACCACAAGGGGCGCGAAGGTCATGCGAGGGGTTGGAACGTGATTAAAGTGCCGCCCACGGAAGCCACCCGTGAACTCGACTTTCCCACGCTGCTGGACGCGGCGATCGCCGGTGAGCAGAACGCGCTCACCGAGATCTTCCGCGCCTACCAGCCGCGCCTGCTGCGCTACCTGCGCGCGCAGGAGCCCGGGATGGCCGAAGACCTCGCCGCCGAAGTGTGGTTGGCGGTGGCCCGCGGCCTCGGTCGCTTCCGTGGTGACGAGAGCGGTTTCCGGGGCTGGCTGTTCACCATCGCCCGCCACCGGTTGATCGAACATCGCCGCCGCAATGCCCGCCGCCGCACAGAGCTGCTGCCGCACGATCGGATGGACGGTCCGATCGAGCGGGGCATGGGCGGCGACCCGGCCTGGCTGGTCCTCGAGCAGCTGGGTGTCCAGGAGACCGTCGAGATGCTGGTGCGAGGCCTGCCCGCCGACCAGGCGGAGGCCGTGCTGCTCCGGGTGCTCGGCGGTTTCGACGTGACCGAGGTGGCCCGCATCATGGGCCGCACGCCGGGCTCGGTCCGAGTGATGTGCCACCGCGCCCTGAAGCGGCTGGCAGCCAAGATGAGCCAGGAGGCCTTGGCGGAATGACCTCCGACGACCGTTTCCCCAACATGGCGGACATCGACGCCGAACTGGAGCGATTGCTCAGCGGCGGCTCGCCGTCCGCGGAGTCGCCGGCGTGGTTCGGCGACGTGGCCGTGCTCGTGCGCACGGCCCGCGCTCCCGCGCGCCCCGACGAGCTGGCCGGCGAGGCGGACATCGTCGCCCGCATGGTCGACATCCGGCGCTCGGTGCTGGCCGACGCCGTGAGCGAAGACTCAGCCGAGGTCCCGGCTGCCGGCCAGGACGGCGACGACGCGGAGGCCCCGCCAGGCCCGGCCGGGCTGCGCGTCAACGGCCACGCCAAGGGCGTCAACGGCCACGCCAACGGGACAGCGCCGGGCGCGGCGGCTCGCGTGGCGGCGACGGACGACCAGACCGGCGGCGGCCAGGCCGACGGCACGATCGGCGGCAGCGGGACCGGCAGCACGATCGGCGGCAGCGGGACCGGCAGCACGATCGATCGCACGGATAGCAGCGGCGGGACCGGCCGCAGGGACACCGGCGGCAGCGGGACCGACGGCGGCGAGGTCGACGGGGAGGAGACGGCCGGGGCGATCGCCGCGCGGGTGCCGGGTGGGCCTACCGCGCGGGAGCCGATGGAGGAGCGGCTGCGCGAGCGCATGTCCCTGGCCGAGCTGGACGAGTACCGGGCCAAGCACGGCGGCGAGCGCTACTACGTGGCCAAGCATGCGGCACCCGAGACCGAGGAGCCGCCGCACGCCGTGGCGCGCACCGTCGGCCGGGTGATCGCCATGAAGGCGGTGGCGATCACGACCGCCGCGGCCCTCGGCGTCGCGGCTGCGGCCGCGGCGACCACCGGGATCGTGGCCAACGTCGTGGTGCCGGCGTTCAACGAGCACTTCCAGCGGCCGGTGCCGACGTCGGAGTCCCCCGAGGGGCACAAGGGCGACGACGACGGGAACGGCAGCGGCAGCAGCCGTGGCTCACGCAGCCCGTCGGTGTCCATCGTGACCTGTGACGAGTCGGTGCTGACGCCATGCGTGCCTTCGCCGCTCAACAGCGTGGCCACCGATCCGGTCACCGGCGCCACGCTGGTGGCCCCGACGACCACGGCTCCGGACTCGACGTCCACCTCGGTTCCGGGCGAGACGACGACCTCGACGACCGTCCCGCCGACGACAGGAACGAGCGAGCCCGACCCCTCCACGACCGAGACGCCGACGACGGCCTCGGTGGATCCGCAGTCGCTCAATCCTTAGCCCTGACCTGGGGTTACGCGGGATTCCGAGAAATTTTCTCATCCTGTGTAACGCGTTGTGCCCCTCACGCGATCTATGGGATGCAACAACTCTGCATCGGTGCTGGGGAGAAAGTTCGGGCGGACTTCACTCCCCACCGTGGGCCCAACGGCGTGCGGGCGGACACACCGATCGCAGAGGTGGGTGGGCCGGGGTCGGGCGGGCGACCCCGGACACGCACCCGGGGCAGGACAGGCCCCCGGCGCTCCCCGGACCACCCACGGTTGCGGGGCCTCCGGCCCACGCGCCCCCGGGGACTGACCCTGGCGGCCGACCTCAGCGCGGACACGCCGCGGCGGTCATAGCGGGGCCTCCGGCCGACCCGCCCCCGGACTGAACCGGGCCGCAGGCGTCAGGGCGGCCGTCAGCGCGGACGCGGCGAGGTTGTCGTAGCGGGGCTTGCGGCCGGAGCGGAGGGCGTCCGAACGTTGCGACCGGACCCGGATCGAGCGGGGCCGCGGGTGTCAGCGGGGACGGGGGGCGGTGAGCTCGGTGACGTTGTCGTAGAGGACCTTGCGGCGGGCGTCCGGGTCCAGGACCTTGGCGTCGGCCAGGTAGTCGAGCGGCTGGGGTAGGCCCTCGATGTGGGGCCAGTCCGAGCCGAACAGGACGCGGTCCGGGCCCATCCACTCGACCACCGAGGCCAGGTCGTCCTCCCAGAACGGGTTGATCCAGACGTGGCGGCGGAAGATGTCGACCGGGTCCTCCTGGAAGAAGCCCGGGGTCTTGCGGGCCGCGGAGCGCAGCTTGCGGAACAGGTCCGGGAGGAACTCGGCGCCGTTCTCGACCGACGCCACCCGCAAGTTCCCGAAGCGCTTGAACAAGCCCGACAGTGTCATCGACAGCAGGTAGTCGTGGACCGCCCGCTCGATGGCGAAGTGCTTGATCGACGGGCCGTAGCCGCCGCCGGAGAACGTGGCCGCGAAGCCGTCGACCGCGTAGCCCTCGGACGAGACCCCGCTGTCGCCGGCGTGGACCACCAGCGTGACGCCGGCCTCGTCCACCCGGGCCCAGAACGGGTCGTACACGGGGTCGAACGGCGAGCGGCGGCCGGTCGCCGTCGTCGGGGCCGCGGCCCGCACCACCAGCAGGCGGGCGCCCTCGCCCAGGGCCCAGTCGACCTCGTCGGCGGCCCAGACAGGGTCGGCCAGGGTGATGTAGGGGGCGGCGAAGATCCGGTCGCCGTAGGCGAAGCCCCAGTCCTCGGCCAGCCAGCGGTTGAACGCCCGGAAGAGGAGCACCACCGCCTCGGGGTCCTCCTTCAGCGGCTCCTCGTAAAGCATGCCGAGGGTGGGGAAGAGCCAGACCTGGGACAGGCCCTGCGTGTCCATCGTGGCCAGGCGGG
>DATBGF010000598.1:0-1862 GCA_036558145.1 Acidimicrobiales bacterium | reverse complement strand
TCGTCTACTACGGCGACGAGCAGGGCTTCACCGGCGACGGCGGCGACAAGGACGCCCGCGAGGACATGTTCGCCAACACCGTGCCGTCCTACGCCGACAACGACCTCATCGGCACCGACGAGACCAGCGCGGACGACAACTTCGACCGCGACCACCCGCTGTACAAGACCATCTCGAAGTACGCCAACCTGCGGGCCCGGTACCCCGCGCTGAGCACCGGCGCCCAGATCAACCGCTTCAGCAGCGACGGGCCCGGCGTCTACGCCTTCTCCCGCATCGACCGCGACGAGCGGATCGAGTACGTCGTGGCGCTCAACAACAGCGAGGCGCCGGCCTCCGCGGCCGTGCCCACCTACTCACCCGCGGGTGCGTCGTACAAGCTCATCTCGCCCCAGCCCGTGACGGGCGCGCCGGTGACCGCCAGCGTCCGCACGGGACCCGGCGGCACCCTGCCGGTGACGGTGCCCGCGCTCGGGATGGTGATCTACAAGGCGAAGGAGCCGGTGCCGGCCAGCGACGCCGCCCCGGCCGTCGACATCACGAGCCTCGACCACGGGGACACCGCGGTGCTCGGCACGACCTCGATGGACGGGCAGCAGGTGCTCGACCGCGTCGAGGTGGCGGCGTCGCTCGACCGGGACATGCTGGCCGAGGTCACGTTCGCGGCCAAGGTGGGCGACGGCCCGTACGTGCCCATCGGCACCGACGACAACCCGCCCTACCGGGTGTTCTGGGACGCCAGCGCCGTGGCCGGCCAGCCCGGTGCCCAGGTCTCGTTCCGGGCCATCGTCAACGACCTGTCGGGCCACCTGGCGTCCGACCAGGTGGTGGGGGTGGGCGTCGAGCTCGCCCAGCCCACCGGGCCCACCACGCCGTACGCGCTGATCCACTACCAGCGGCCGGCCGGCGACTACGGCGACCACACGACGGGGTCCTCGGCCGACTTCTGGGGCCTGCACCTGTGGGGCGACGCCATCGCCCCGTCCGAGGCCACCGACTGGCTGGCCCCCAAGCCGTTCCTGGGCGAGGACGAGTACGGGCGGTTCGCCTTCGTGCAGCTGGCCAGCGACACCGCGCCGGTCAACTTCATCGTCCACCGGGGCGACACCAAGGACCCGGACAACAGTCCCGACCGCAGCTTCGACCCGGCGGCCACGCCCGAGATCTGGCTGCGGCAGGGTGACGTCAACGTGTACACGTCGCAGGCGGCGGCCCAGGGCCACGCCACCGTCCACTACGCCTGCACGGCGTGCGGGGCGGTGACGCTGAACGGCGCCCCGCCCGACGCGGTGGACGACTACGGCGCGGCGTGGCAGGTGGCGCCGCCGGACCTGTCCGCCCCGGTGGCGGTGACGATCGCCGACGGCGGCACGGTGACCATCGACAACCTGACGTTCACGCCCACCGACACCCCGAGCGCCTGGTTCCAGCCGGGCGAGCAGGTCGTCCACCCGTCACGGGGTGCGGCCGAGGACTACGCGACGATCCACTACCGCCGGCCCGCGGGCGACTACGGCGATCCGACCAGCACCGACTTCGCCGACTTCTGGGGCCTCCACGTCTGGACCGGCGCGGCGACCGAGACGGTCTGGACCGATCCCCTGCGTCCCGCCGGCCAAGACGTGTTCGGCGCGGTGTTCCGTGTCCCCCTGGTGGACGGCGCCGACCAGCTGGCCTACATCCTCCACCGGGGCGACACCAAGGATCCGGGACCGGACCAGTTCCTGGTCTTCGCCCAGGACGGCCACGAGGTCTGGCAGCTCCAGGGCGCCGACCCCGAGCGACCGTACGTGGCCCCGGTCCGGGGGCCGTGAGGTCGAACGCGGTGCCCTGTCCGTGCGAGGATCCGCCCGGGCATTCGG
>DATBGF010000597.1:0-1999 GCA_036558145.1 Acidimicrobiales bacterium | reverse complement strand
GTGGCCGTGGGCCTGGGGCTGGAGGAGCTGCGCAGCCGCGACCGGCTGCCGGTGGTCGGGTTCGTGCTCGTGCTGGTGGCGGCCGCCGGCCTGGCGCTCGCCGGTCTGGGCGCGGCGGCGTTGGGGCAGAGCCGGGGCTGGTGGGCGTTCTGGCTGGCGGTCCTGCTGGCGCCCATCGGCATCGCCCTGGTGAGCGAGCTGGGCCTGCACGGGCTGGCGCACCATTCCCTGCTGCGGTCGCTGAGCTTGGCGGGCGCGGGCGTGGTGCTGCTCGCCGTCGGGGTCGGCGGGCTGGTGGCGGCGGGCCTGGACCCGACCTATGTGCTGGTGCTGGGCGCCTTCCTGGTCGTGCTCATGGTCGGCATCGCGGCCCGGTCCAACACCGACGTGGTGTTCGTGGTCATCGTGGCGGCGGTCGTGTGGACCCTCGGCCACCGCAGCGTGCCCGAGCCCACCGCGCTCTCGCCCGGAGCGGACGACGACGTCGTGGTGGCGCTGGGCGACTCGTTCATCTCCGGCGAGGGTGCCGACGAGTTCTTCGACGGCACCAACATCACCGGCATCAACACCTGCCGGCGGGCGCCGACGGCCTATCCCGTCACGACGGTCACCGAGCGCGGGGTCGTCGACGTCCCCGACAAGCTGGCCTTCCTGGCCTGCTCGGGCGCCAAGACTGCCGACATCGACCCCCAGGTGGACCAGCTCGTCGAGCGGCTGGGCCCGCCCGACGACGACATCGCCTTCGTGCTGCTGAGCGTGGGCGGCAACGACGCGCTGTTCGGGACCATCGGCCGGGCCTGCCTGCTACCCGTCGACTGCACGGTCCTGGAGCCCGCCGTGCTCGCCAACCTGGCCAGCGTCGAGTCGTCGTTGGACGACCTCTACGCCCGGCTGGCGGATCGCCTCGGCGACGTCCCCGTGGTCGTGGTCCCCTACCCCGACCCCCTGGCCCCGCACGGCTGCGCCGAGTCGGCGTTCTCGGACGCCGAGCACGAGTTCCTCCACAGCTTCGCCGGCTCCCTCGACGCGGTGGTCTCCCGCTCCGCCGCCCGCGCCGGGTTCCCGGTGGTCGACACCATGCCGGACGCCCTGGCCGGCCTGCGCCTCTGCGACGGCCCGGCCGACGAGGTGGGCGTCAACTTCCTCGGCGCCAACAGCGTCTCGGGCACGCTCGAACAGTCGCTGAACCCGACCCGCTGGGTGCACAACAGCCTGCACCCCAACGCCCGCGGCCACGAGGCCATGCGCAGCGCCCTGGGCGCCTGGCTCGCCGGTTCCCCCGACCTCCGCCCCACCCCCGCCGAGCCGTCCGCCCCGACCCGCGTCTCTTCCCCCGATGCCACGTGCGCCGGCCACATCGGCGACGCCCTCAACGACTGCGCCAACCAGTGGACCAGCCGCCACGCGGCCGCCTACGTCCTGACCCGAGGCTGGATCCTGCTCCCCACCCTCCTGGGCGCCTGGCTCCTCGCCCTCCAGCTCATCCGCCTCTGGCGGGTCGTGTTCGACGACCCCGACCAGCGCGAACGGCGCGGTCTCCTGGCCTGACGACGAGGCCGTGGCCGGCCGGCTGGCTACCGGACCGCCCGGATCTTCAGCGAGTCGCCCAGCCGTGTGGCCCTGAGCCCGGCATTCGCAGCTCGGAGCACGAGGCGACGGCTTCGGGACGACCGCATGCGCTCGTTCACTGCTCGTGACGACGGCACGTTCGATGCCGGGCGGCGAGGGACGTACAGGGTGGAACATCGGGTGCAGTCGCACAGCTCGTAGCCGAACTTCGCGCCGCGATGGCTGCGGCCGGTCGATCCGCAGGCGGGGCACGGCCGTTCCCTCTCGCCGGGGCCGTCCATCATGGTGGGACACCGACGATCGGATCACCCGGGGCCGAGAGGTGGGGTTCGGATGCGGCTGCGAGCAACGCTCGGGCGAGCACCTCGCCGGCGGCGCCCGCCGTGTGGTGGGCGAGGGCGTGACGCCGGCCCGCGGCGCCCATCTCCAC
>DATBGF010000596.1:0-3783 GCA_036558145.1 Acidimicrobiales bacterium | reverse complement strand
GCCTACCACGACGAGACGCTGCCGGCCGAGCCGGCCAAGACCGCCCACTTCTGCTCGATGTGCGGCCCGAAGTTCTGCTCGATGGCGATCACCGAGCAGGTGCGGGCGTATGCGGCCGAGGGGATGGCGCGGAAGTCGGAGGAGTTCGTGGCGTCGGGCGGGGAGGTGTACCTGGCCGATCCCGAGCTCAAGGACGAGCCCGACCCCGTGACCGCCGCCCCGGGACGGTCGTGACCACCGCGCCGGTCGCCGACGCCCGCCTCGGGCGGCTGCACGTCCTGGTCGACTCGCTGATCGTGGCCGAGGCCGCGTTGGAGGCCGGCGCCCCCACCCTGCAGATCCGGCTCAAGGCCGGGACCGACGGCGACCGCTACCGCCTGGCGCACGCCATCGCCGAGCGCTGCCAGGCGGCCGGCGCCACCTGCCTGGTCAACGACCGGGCCGACCTGGCCGTGGCCATCGGGGCCGACGGCGTCCACGTGGGGGCCGACGACCTGCCCATCCCCGCGGCCCGCACGGTCGTCGGCCCGCGCAAGCTGGTGGGCGGGACGGCCCGGGACCCGGTGACGGCCGAGCGGCTGGTGGCCGAGGGGGCCGACTACCTGGGCGTCGGCCCCACGTTCGCCACGACGTCGAAGACCGGCCTGCCCGACCCGATCGGTGTGGACGGCGTGCGGGCCGTGGTGGCGGCGGTGGACGTGCCGGTCATCGCCATCGCCGGGATCACCGTGGCGGCCGTCGAGGAGGTCATGGCCACCGGGGCGTTCGGGGTGGCCGTCATCGGCGCGGTGGTGGACTCGCCCGACCCCCACACCGCCACCCACGACCTCATGCTGGCCGTGACCAAGGCGGTCGACGCGCTGGGCGGCGACCTGTGAGCCCCGACGTCCTCGTCGTCGGGGGCGGGGTGATCGGGCTGTCGTCGGCCTGGCGCCTGGCCCAGCGGGGCGCGTCGGTGACGGTGGTGGACGCCGGGCTGGCCGGCGCGGCCTCGGGGGTCGCGGCCGGGATGCTGGCGCCGGTCACCGAGGCCCGCCTGGGCGAGGAGCCGCTGCTGGCCCTCAACCGGGCGTCGTGGGCCCGCTGGCCCGCGTTCGCGGCCGAGGTGGCGGACGCGGCCGGGCGCCCGGTCGGCTACCGCGCCGACGGCACTCTGGTGGTGGCGCTCGACGCCGACGACCGGGCCGCGCTGGACGAGCTGGCGGCCCGCCACCGGCTCATGGGCCTGGAGGTGAGCCCGCTGCGGTCGCGGGAGGCCCGGGCCGTCGAGCCCGGGCTCAGCCCCGGCATCCGGGGCGGGCTGCTGGCGGCGAGCGAGCGCTCCGTCGACCCCGAGGCCCTGGTCCCCGCCCTGCGGGACGCCGCGATCGCGGCCGGGGTGAGGCTGCTGGCGGCCGAGGTCGAGCGGATCGCGACCGGGCCGGACGGCCGGGTGACGGGGGTGGCGCTGTCCCCGGGCGAGACGCTGGCCGCGGGCACGACGGTGCTGGCGGCCGGGTGCCGCAGCGCGTCGATCCCCGGGCTGGCGGACGAGGCCCGGCCGCCGGTGCGCCCGGTGAAGGGCCAGATCCTGACCTTGCGCCAGCCGCCCGGGGAGCCGCTGGTGAGCCGGACCCTGCGGGGCCTGGTGCGGGGGTCGAGCATCTACCTCGTGCCCCGCGACGACGGGCGGGTCGCCGTCGGGGCGACGGTCGAGGAGCGGGGCTGGGACGGCCGGCCCACCGCGGGCGGCGCCTACGAGCTGCTGCGCGACGCGCTGGCGCTGGTCCCCGGGCTGGACGACGCCGAGCTCGTCGCGGTGCGCACGGGGCTGCGGCCCGGCTCGCCCGACGACCTCCCGATGGTGGGACCGGGGGGCGCAGTCGGGCTGGTGGTGGCCACCGGGCACCACCGCAACGGCATCCTGCTCACGCCCGTCACCGCCGAGGCGGTGGCGGCCACCGTGCTGGGCGAGCCGCTGCCGGCCGAGGTCGCGCCGTGCGATCCCCGCCGCTTCGTGGGAGCGATGGCATGAAGGTGACCGTGAACGGCGACGAGCAGGTCCTCGACCCCGGCACCACGGTGGCGGCGCTGGTGGCCGCCCTGGGGTTGGAGCCCCGCGGCATCGCGGTGGCGGTGGACGGCGAGGTGGTGACCCGGCGCACGTGGGGGGAGCGGGCGCTGGCCGCCGGGCAGGCGGTCGAGGTCCTACAGGTCGCGCAGGGAGGCTGACGGCGATGGAAGATCCCCTGGTCATTGCAGGCGAGCAGTTCGCCTCCCGGCTGATCCTCGGCACCGGCGGCGCGCCCAACCTGGACGAGCTGGAGCGGGCGCTCGTCGCCTCGGGCACCGAGCTGACCACCGTGGCCCTGCGCCGCGTCGACCCCCGGGCGCCTGGCAGCCTGTTCGACGTGCTCCGCCGCACCGGCATCCGGCCGCTGCCCAACACCGCGGGCTGCTACACAGCCCGCGACGCCGTCCGCACCGCGCAGATGGGGCGGGAGGCGCTGGAGACGGACTGGGTGAAGCTGGAGGTGATAGCGGACGAGCGCACGCTGCTGCCCGATCCCGTCGAGCTGCTCGACGGGGCAGAGCAGCTGGTGGAGGACGGCTTCGTGGTCCTCGCCTACAGCAACGACGACCCGGTCCTGGCCCGGCGGTTGGAGGACGCGGGCGTGGCCGCGGTCATGCCCCTGGGCGCGCCCATCGGTAGCGGCATGGGCATCCGCAACCCCTACAACCTCGCCATCATCCTGGAGTCGGCCGGCGTGCCCATCGTGCTCGACGCCGGGATCGGCACGGCGTCCGACGCCGCGCTGGCCATGGAGCTGGGCTGCGACGCCGTGCTGCTGGCCACGGCGGTGACCCGGGCCCGCGAGCCGGTGCTGATGGCCACGGCCATGCGCCACGCGGTGGAGGCCGGGCGCCTGGCGCGGCGGGCGGGGCGCATCCCCCGGCGGCTGTACGCCGAGGCGTCGACCAGCTTCGAAGGGTTGGCCGACCTGTCGTGACCCGGCTGCTGGTGGTGACCGACCGGGCCCAGGCCGAGGCCGCAGGGCACACCCTGCGCTCGGTGGTGACGGCCGCGCTGGAGGCCGGTGCCCGCGAGGTCCTGTTCCGGGAGAAGGACCTGCCTGTGCAGGCCCGCCGCCGGATGGCCGAGCACCTGGCCGCCCAGGCCGCGGCGGCGGGCGCGGCGCTCTACGTGGCGAGCGACGTGAGCCTGGCCTGGTACGTGGACGCCCAGGGCGTGCACCTGGCGTCGGACGACCCGTGGCCCGACGACCATCCCGGCCTCCCGTGGGGGCGGTCGTGCCACACGGTCGAGGACCTGATCGAGGCCCAGCGGCGAGGCGCAGCGTGGGCCACGCTCTCACCCGTGTTCACCAGCTTCTCCAAGCCGGGCTACGGGCCGCCGATCGGGCTCGGCGGGCTGGCCGCGGGCGTCCACACCGCGCTGGGCCTGCCGGTGCTGGCGCTGGGCGGGATCGGTCCGGGGCGGGCACGGGGCTGTGTCGAGGCCGGGGCCGCGGGGGTGGCGGTGATGGGGGCGGTGATGGGGGCGGACCACCCGGCGGCCGTGGTCCGGGCGATGTTGGGCGAGCTGGCGCCGCTGCGCTCCCCGCCGTGACCGCCGGCACGCCTCCCGTGGCACTCACGATCGCCGGGTCCGACTCAGGCGGCGGCGCGGGCATCCAGGCCGACCTGCTCACGTTCGCGTCGCTGGGCGTGCACGGGACCAGCGCGGTGACCGCGCTGACCGCCCAGAACACCGTGGGCGTCACCGGCGTGCACGTCCCGCCG
>DATBGF010000595.1:0-1641 GCA_036558145.1 Acidimicrobiales bacterium | reverse complement strand
GGCCGAGTTCACCACGACGGCCAGCTCGTAGGTGAGCGTCCCCGTGACCAGCACGTCGAAGGTCCGCTCGGGCGGCGCGTGCCAGTGGCCGGGCGGGACCGGGACGAGCGCCCGCCCGTCGATGCGGATGTCGAGGGCCAGGCTGTCGTGCAGGTTGGCCACGACCACCCGCCCGTCGTGGGCGAACACCCGCCCGGCCAGCTTGGGGACCACGTCGTCGTAGAGCGGCGCGTGGCCTATGCGGAGATGGGCGTGCGGCTCCCGGCCGAACGTGACCCCGAGGCCCGGGCAGTTGATGACAACCACCTCGCGGTCACTGGAGATCGTCCCGGCAGCCGCATCACCCACGTCTCCGAACCTAAGGCCCGGGGTGTCGCCTGCGGCCGGCCGGGAGGTGGCAGGCGGTGACATTTCCGTGCTCACGGGCACCGGGCCCGACCGGCCAGGGGCAGCGTGGCCACCGTCCACCCCGGCAGGTCGTCGGCCGCCACCGCGGCGTCGCCGCCCAGGCAGCTCCAGGTGCCGTCGGTGGCGATCCAGTGGCGCCGGCCGTCGGCGTCCACGAACCAGGCGACCCCGGCGGCCTGGCGCACGATGTGGCCGGCCACCGCCGTGCCCCGCAGCGGTCCGGCCGGGTCCCGCACCACCACGGGATCGTCCACCGGCGCCCCCTGGAGCAGGGCGCCGAGGTCGCCGGCCTCGGTGGTCATGTAGCCGTGCTCGAAGTCCAGCCGGAGCCGCCCACCCACGAGGTAGGGGTTGGACGTCGGCATCCCGAGGTCGCCGGAGGCGCCGCCCCGGGCCGTCCACAGCGGCAGGACCTGGCGGGGCAGCCAGAACATCTGGGTGTCCTCGCGGCGCCCCACGATCACCCCGCCCTGGTCGAGCGCGATGGTCACGGCCACCGGGACGCCCGGCTCGACGGCACGGGTGACCGATACGGGGTAGCCGCCGTAGGTGGCGGCGCCCTCGGCCGTCGCCGGGCCTGCGATCTCCCGGTACGACTCCCACATCGTCGCCGTGAGCCGCACGGGCGTCCCGTCCGGGCCCACGAGCACCACGCCGTCCGGCCGGCCCCGGGCGTCGTTCAGCGGCTGGACCTGCGCCTCCCCGAAGGTCTCCGCCACCCCGCCGGCACAGGCGCCGGGCGCCTCCCGCGTCACCGCGGCCGCCAGCTCGACCGACGTGCCGAGCGCCCCGGCCACGACCGGCTCGCAGGCCGGCCCCGGCCCTGTGGTCGAGGGCGTGCGGGCCGCGGCGCTGTCCCGACCGTCGTCGGGCGGGTCCGCACTCGACGCCGCGAAGCCCGCGGCCCCCGCCACCACGAGGACCAGCGTGGCCGCGGCTGCCGCCGTCATCCACGGGCGGGACAGGCGCCGCCGGGTCAGGCAGGCCTGGAGATCCCGGGCCCAGCGTTGCGCGTCCACCGGCCGCTCGGCCGGCTGCGGGGAGATCATCGCGGTCAGCAGCCGGACCGCACGGCGGCGGTCGGCGATCCCGGCCAGCGCGCCCGCCAGCTCGTGCTGGAGGTCCCCGAGCGCCATCGTCCCCTGGGGGTGGCCCAGCAGGGCGAAGATCGTGAGCATGCCGAGGCCCCAGCGGTCCGACGCCGCGGTGCTCACGCCGTTGGTGGTCTCGGGG
>DATBGF010000594.1:0-3762 GCA_036558145.1 Acidimicrobiales bacterium | reverse complement strand
AGAAGGCGATCGACTTGGCGCCGCGGGCCGCGGTCCGCTCGATCTCGGTCGCCGCGGCGGGCGGGTCCCACAGCGGGATGATCATCATCGGGATGAAGCGGCCAGGGTGGTCGCCCGCGCACTCCTCCAGGATGAAGTCGTTCCAGGCCCAGACGCAGGCCAGCGCCAGCGTCTTGTCCTTGGCCTCGTGGAAGACCTGGCCGCAGTAGCGGGGGAACGACGAGAACAGCAGCGAGGACAGCACGTGGCCCTGGTCCATGTCCGCCACCCGGGCCGCGGGCTCGTAGCACCCGGGGCGCATGTCGTCGTAGGTGATGGGCTCGGGCGAGAACTCCTCGCGCCGCTTGCCGGCCACCGCGTTGAGCCCGGTGGTGACGATCTCCCGGTCCTCGTAGACCCAGTGCTCCTGGTCGCCCTCGCGCACGATGCGGGGCGCGTGCTCCCGCAGGCCCTCGGGGACCCGCTCCTGCCACAGCCGGGCCGGTTCGATGAGGTGGTCGTCGACCGAGATGAACCACTGGAACGACATGCCGATCCCTCCACGCCGCGGTCAAGAAAGAGAGCGAACGCTCACATGCTAGCGCACCCGCGTCAGCGGGGAAGACCCAGGACCTTCTCGGCGATGATGTTGCGCTGGATCTCGGACGAGCCGGCCGAGATCGTGCCGCCGAAGGTGATGAAGTAGCGCTCCATCCAGGTCTCGTCGCTGTCCGGGGTGGCGCCGATGTCGACGGCCCGGTCGCCGCCCAGTTCGGCCGCCCGCAGGGCGAGGCGCCGGTTGGACTCGCTGGTGAACAGCTTCATCAGCGCCTGCTCGGGGGCGGACCCGCCCCGTACCAGCTTGGCGAAGCCGCGGTAGCCCAGGCAGCGGGCCGCCGCCGCGTCGATGGCCGACTGGACCAGCCCGTCGGCCACCACCGCCCGCTCGGCCGGGGCCAGCCGGGCCAGGGCGGCCGGGGCCTCGGGCAGGACCGCGGCCATCTGGCGCTCCAGGCCCAGCACGCCGCTCAGCCACACCATGCCGCGCTCGTGGGCGAGGGAGCCGCTGGCCATGGCCCAGCCGTCGTTCAGCCTCCCGACCAGGTTCTCCCTGGGCACGACGACGTCGCTGAAGAACACCTCGTTGAGATCCGGGTACTCGGGCCGGGCGATCTGGGCGATGGGGCGGACCGTGATGCCGGGCGTGGCCATGTCCACCAGCACCACGCTGATCCCCTTGTGCTTGGGGGCCTGGGGATCGGTGCGGCAGAACAGGAAGCAGAAGTCGGCGTAGTTCGCGCCCGAGGTCCACACCTTCTGGCCGTTGATCACGAAGCTGTCGCCGTCCAGCACCGCCCGGGTCGACAGCGACGCCAGGTCGCTCCCCGCTCCCGGCTCGCTCATGCCCAGGCACGCCGCCCGCTCGCCCCGCAGGACCGGCATGGCGTAGTCCCGGATCTGCGCCTCGCTGCCGTAGTCGAGGATCGACGGGGCGATGATGCCGAGGCCCTGGGGGTTGGTGGTGCGGGGGATGCCGGCCCGGTTCAGCTCCTCCAGGTAGACCAGCGTCTCGACCGGCCCGGCGTTGCGGCCGCCGCGCTCGGGCGGCCAGCCGGGGACCAGCCAGCCGGCGTCGAACATGCGCCGCGTCCAGCGGCTGGCCCACTCGGGGACGTGGGCGGAGGAGACCGCGGGCTCGGCCGCCATCTCCTCGTCGGTGGGCCGGTTCGCGGCCAGCCAGGACAGGAACTCCTGGCGGAACGCCTCCACCTCGGGGCCGAAGGTCAGCCTCACGCCGCCAGCCCCAGCATGCGGGCGAGGCGGGCCCGGTGGTGCACGGCGTTGCCGTAGAGGGTGTCGCCGGTGATGGCCCGCTTCACCGGGAAGTGCAGATCGTTCTCCCAGGTCACGCCGATCCCTCCGTGCAGTTGCAGCCCGTCCTGGACGACCAGGGCCTGGCACTCCCCCGCCGCGGCCTTGGCCATCGACGCCGCCTCGGCCCGCCGGGGGTCCTCCTCGGCGATGGTGAGGGCGGCGAAGTAGCACAGGGCCGTGGCCCGCTCGACCGCCAGGTACATGTCGGCCATGCGGTGCTTGAGCGCCTGGAACGAGCCGATGGGCCGGCCGTACTGCTCGCGGACCTTGGCGTACTCGACCGTGCGCTCGAAGACGACCCGGCAGGCCCCGACGGTGGTGGCCGCCAGCGCCACGGTGGACTCCTGCGCGGCCCGGTCCAGCGCCTCCGCCACGCCCTCGCTCCCGGGCGGGGCCAGCACGCGGTCAGGGGGCACCACCACGCCGTCCAGCGCCAGGTCGGCCAGCGGGAGCGTGGGGTCGATCACCGGCCGGGGCGTGGCCTGCGGGCCGGCGCCCGGGACCAGGAAGGCGCCCAGGCCCTCGGGGCCGGCCGTGCCCTCTGCCCGGGCGATCACGAGCACCTCGTCGGCCCGGGCGCCGTCGAGCACCGCACGCTTGGTCCCGGCCAGCGCCCAGCCGGCCGCGGTCTCGCGTGCGGTGGCGGCGACGGCGGCGGGCTCCCAGCCGCCCTCCTCGGCCAGAGCCACGGTGCCGGTCACCTGGCCCGCGGCCACCCGGGCCAGCAGGTCGGTCGGCCCGCCCAGCTCGTGCACGGCCGGGGCGAACTGGGTCACCGTGGCCAGGAACGCGCCGGGCGCCACGGCCCGGCCCAGCTCCTCGGCCACGAGGGCGACGGCCACGTAGCCCATGCCCAGGCCGCCGGCCTCCTCGGGGAGGCCCAGGCCCGGCCAGTCGAGGTCGACCATGCGGGACCAGATCGCAGCCGGGTCGCCCTTGCCCTCGAACACGGCCCGGACGGCGGCGGGAGGGCAGATCCCCGCCAGCACCGCACGCACGTTGTCACGCAGCGCGGCCTCGTCCTCCGACAGCTCCAGGTCCATTCACGGAAAACTAACAGTGCGGTCACCCGCCTGCGCCATCGACGCGTAGCGGGCGGCGATCCGGCGGCGGTGCTCGGCCGGGGACCCGAACCACGCCCGGTTGAGCGTGGCCCGCTTGAGGAACACGTGGACCCCGCTCTCCCACGTGTAGCCCACGCCACCGTGCAGCTGCATCGCCGTGCCGGCGATGTCGACCGCGGCCCCGCACACCTGCGCCTTGGCCATGGAGGCGGCCACGGTCGCATCCGGGTCGTCCGCCACCAGGGCGTCGGCCGCGGCCCGGACCAGCTCGCGGCCCAGCGAGACCTGGACCAGCATGTCGGCACAGGCGTGCTTGACGGCCTGGAACGAGCCGATCGCCCGCCCGAACTGCTGGCGGACCCCGGCGTAGGCGACGGTCGCGTCCAGCATCGCCCCGCTTAGCCCCAGGCTGTCGCAGGCCAGCGCCACGGCGGCCCGGTCCCGCAGGCGCTGCACCGCGGCGTCCGGATCGCCCGCGAACCGCCACGGGGACCCCGAGACCTCGCCCACTCGGGCGAAGTGGCGCGTGGCGTCGAGCACGGCTCGGGGCTCCACGGGGACGTCCGCGTCGCCGGGCGAGACGCAGACCACGACGGGAGCGCCGGCCGGGTCCCGCTTGACGAGCAGAAGCCGGTCGCACTCGGCCGCGTCCGCCACGAAGTCCTGCTCGCCGTCGAAGGCGACGGCGACGCGGCAGCCTCCCGTGGCGACCAGGCGGAGCAGGTCGTCGCGCTCGGGGCCGGGCTCCAGGAGCGCGAGGACGCCGGCGCCGAGGACCGCGGTGGCGAAGTACGGGCCGGCCGTGGTGGCGCGGCCCATCTCCTCCAGCACGACCGCCGTCTCC
>DATBGF010000593.1:0-2246 GCA_036558145.1 Acidimicrobiales bacterium | reverse complement strand
CAACGGCTACCTCCCGACCATGACCGCCGGGAACGGGGACGAGGTGGCGCTCGTCGCGAGCCCCGCCCAGTTCGACGAGGAGCCGGTCGTCGTGAGCCGGGCGCCCGAGCACGGCGAGCACACCGAGCTGGTCCTGCTGGAGGCGGGCTACGACTGGGACGAGCTGACCGCGCTCAAGGAGAAGGGCGCTATCGGCTAGAGCGCCGCACCTCGCGGTAAGGCACGTCGCGGTCGGCCGCCGGCTCCCGCGGCATGCCCAGCAGGCGCTCGCTGATGATGTTGCGCTGCATCTCGTTGCTGCCGCCCCCGAGCGACAGGCTCTGGCGCCACAGCGACACCTCCGCCAGCCGGCGTCCGGGCGTGTCGCCGCCCTCGGGCCAGGTGGCCGCGGCCCGGCCGGCCAGCTCCAGGCCGATCTCGCAGCGCCGGATGACCGCGGTGGCGCTGTACAGCTTGAGCAGCGCGCCGGCCGGGGGCGGGAGCGCGCCCGACGCCATGCCCTCGCCGACCCGGCGGACCAGGTGCGTCCCGACGAGCTGGCGGATGCGGGCCTCGGCCAGCAGCTGGCGGGCGTGCGTATCGCCGGCCAGGCCGGCCTCGCTGACCATCGCCAGCAGGTCGGCATCGGCCCGGGTCTCGTCCCGGCCCGGGTTGCGTCCGCTCGTGTAGCGCGAGGCGCCGCCCACCGAGTTGCGCTCGTGGACGAGCAGGCGGGACGCCACGGTCCAGCCGTCGTCGACCTCGCCCACGACCGCAGCGGCGGGGACGGCCACGTCGTCGAAGAACTCCTGGCAGAAGTCCATCGAGCCGTCGAGCTGGCGGATCTGGGTGACCGTCACCCCCGGCTGGTGGATCTTCACGATGAACATGGTCAGGCCCCGGTGCTTGGGGACGTCCCAGTTGGTGCGGGCCAGGCACAGGGCGTAGTCGCTGATGTGGGCCGACGAGCTCCAGATCTTGGACCCGTTGAGGACGAACACGTCGCCGTCGCGGTCGGCCCGGGTGAGGCAGCCCGCCAGGTCGGACCCGCCGCTCGGCTCGGACAGGAACTGCACCCACAGCTCCTCGCCCCGCAGGATGGCGGGCAGGTGGCGCAGCTTCTGGCGGTGGGTGCCGAAGTCGACCAGCGTCGGCGCCAGGATGCCCAGCGTCGGGATGTTGAGGCTGAACGGCATGTCGTAGGGCCGGGACTCCTCGGTGAAGGCTTTCTGGTGCTCGACGGTCAGCCCCAGCCCGCCGTACTCGGCGGGAAAGCAGATGCCGGCGAAGCCGCCGTCCCACAGCCGGCGCTGCAGCCCGCGCTCGTGGGCGCGCCGGTCGTCGCCGATCCGGTCCTGCACCTCGCCGGGGAACGGCGGCATCGTGTCCGCCAGCCACGCGCGGGCCCGGGCCCGGAAGTCCTCGACCGGTTCGGTGCTCATCCGGCCTCCCCCAGGGCGAGGGCGGCGATGCGCTCGGCGTGCTCGTCCGGCGTGCCGTAGGTGAGCCGGTTGACGGTGGCGCGCCGCAGGTAGAGGTGCAGGTCGTGGTCCCAGGTGACGCCGATGCCGCCGTGGAGCTGGATGCAGTCCTGGATCAGATCGGTGGCCTGCCGGCCGATCCACGCCTTGGCCGCGCTCACCAGCTCGGGGCCGTCGTCCGCCCCGGTGGCGACGGCCCGGGCCGCGGCGGTGGCGACCGCGTGGCTGGCCTCCAGCCACAGCTTGCCGTCGGCCACGCGGTGCTTGAGCGCCTGGTACGAAGCCAGCGGGCGGCCGAACGACCAGCGGTCGGCCAGCCAGTCGAGCGTCATGTCGAACACCCGGTCCATGACCCCGACCGTCTCGGCGCACTGCACGACGCAGGCCAGCCGGGCCAGGGCGTCGGGGTCGCCCGCGACGACCGCCGAGACGGGCACCGGCACGCCGTCGCAGCGCACCTCGGCGAAGCGCCGGACCAGGTCGAGCCCGCCGAGCGGGCTCACGGTCACGCCCGGGTCGCGCGGGCTCACGAGGGCCAGGACGGGACCGTCGGGGCCCCGGGCGCCGACCAGCAGCCGGCACGCCTGGGCCCCGGCCTCGACCGGCGACGCCGTCCCCGACAGGCGGAAGCCGTCGCCCTCGGGCTCGGCGGCCATCAGGCCGGGACCGGTCCACGCCGCGATCTCGGTCCCGTCGAGCAGGCCGGGCAGCACGTCCTCCTTCTGGGCCGGCGTGCCGCCTGCGGCGACGGCCGCGGCGACGACGTTGACTGGGACCAGCGGACCG
>DATBGF010000592.1:0-4794 GCA_036558145.1 Acidimicrobiales bacterium | reverse complement strand
ACTGGTCACGCTGGCGCTGGCCGCCTGTGGCGATGACGACGCGCCGGCCGCGAGCGACGAGGACCCGCCGGTGAGCGCGCCGGCGGCCGAGGGCGTGACGCTCACCGCCACGTTGCACCTCGACGGCCGGCGGGTCAGCTTCGACTACACGCTGGCCAACCCGGGGCATGATCCGGCGGCCGTGGTCGACCCGGCCGGCGTGGTCGAGGCGCTGGAGGTCCTCGAGGGCGGCGGGATGCGGGCCCGCTACCTGCGGGCCACGGGCGACCCCGCGGCGGGCGCCCCACTGCCGGAGCTGTCCGGGCTCATCGTCCCGGCCGGCGGCGAGCGGTCCGGCACCGGCGCCATCACCGGCGAGTTCGAGGAGGTCCCGGACACGCTGACGATCTGCATCGAGGTGGTGCCCCAACCGTGGCGGGACGAGGGCGGCGTCGCCCGCTTCCCCTACGGCCCGCCCGGCGGCGAGCCCGCGCTCACCTGCACCGGCGCGCTGCCCGTGAGCGCGAGCTAGCAGGCGGCGCGAATCGCCTCGACCGTGCGTTCCAGCTCGTCGGCGAGCGGACCCGGGACCTTCGGCCGCAAGATCTCCACGAGGTTGTCGTAGTACCAGAGCTGGTCGGCTGCGCTGCCGGTGGTGAACCGCTCCCAGACGGCCGGGCCCAGCGTGCGGAGGTCGGCGAGGATGCTGCGCGCGTTGTGCAGCTTGTCGCACGCTGACACGAGGGCCACCCGCTGATCCGTGGTCCCGAGGTGATCCAGATAGCTCTGCTTGCGTTCGTGCCACGGTGCCTTGACCTCGCCGGCCTCCACATCGACCCTGCTGTCGGACAGGTCGGACACCAGGTCGGCGACGTCGGCACCGAACCGCGCCCTCACGTCGTCCAGGCGGGTCTCGCCACCGTGGTCCTCGACCACGTCGTGGAGCAGTGCCGCCGCGACCTGATGATCGTCGCCGCCGTTCTCCAGGACCAGGGCCGCGACCGACCACAGGTGCGCGAGGTACGGGGTCGTGGACGCCTTGCGGAGGTCGTCACGGTGCACCTCTGCGGCGTAGGCCGCGGCCGCCAGCACCAGCTCGCGGTCCTGCCACGGGACCTCGTCGGTCCGGGCGCCCAGTGGTGATCCTGGGTCCGAGGTCATGGCGTGCCGGACACCTAACCACGCCGGTCGCCCGGGGGCTAGCGCGGCGGGCGGCGGCCGAAGGTCCCCGACTCCGAGATCGCCCGGCTCCAGGGCCGCACGGTGGCCCGCAGCCGGTCGGCGTCCTCCTCGCCCAGGTGCAGCCACGGGGCCATGGCCCGCTCGTCGGTCAGCGCCTCCACCCGGTCCCGGACCTCGGTGCCCGCGGGCGTGAGGCTGTCGCCGTCCAGCCAGCCCCGCTCGCGGAGCCGGTCCCGGGCGGCGTCCCAGTCCGTGTCCGACCACGCACGCGTCGACTTCAGCACGGCAAGCGGGACGTCGCCGGCGGCGCCGTGGGTGACGAGCGCCTCGCACGCGTCGATGCCCTCCAGGACCAGCGCGGCGACGTGGCCGTCGCCCCGGAACTCGCGCAGCTGCGTGACCGCCTGCCACAGCACGAGGTGGGGCTCGTCCGCCCAGGCCAGGCTGGCGTGGCCCGCGTACAGCGGGCGGCCCGCGGCGCTGCACCCGTCACAGGCCCGGCGGGCCGCCTCGGCCGCCCACACCATCTCGTCCGACACCAGCGCGTCCTCGCCCAGCGCGTCCCGCAGCCCGGCGTCGACCGCGCCGAGCCGGGCCTCGACCAGTGCCGCGGGCGAGGCCGCGTCCCACGCTGCGGGGATGGCCTCCCGCACGTAGTCGGGCGAGAAGTTGTAGAAGGTGGCGATCACGACCTCGGCCGGCACCGCGCCCATGGCCGCGGCCCGGGAGGCGAAGTACCCGGCCTGGTCGGCCACGCCGAGGGCCCGGTAGGCCGCCTGGGCGTGGGGCGAGAAGTAGATGAACCCGTGGTACGGCTCGAGCGTCCGCCACATCTTGCGGGCCAGGATCGGCGACATGGGCCGGGACGTTACCGACCGGGGAGAGCGTCGAGGGCGGGCCTCGGGTTGCGGTCCCGGTCGAACAACCCGAGGCGGGCGCCGAAGCCCCGGTGCCACTCGTAGCCGTCGACCGCGGGCTGGTGGAACGCGCCGACCATCCGCAGGCCGTGGTCGCCCGCCTCGGCGACGAGCTTCACCGCCCGCTCCAGGCCTTCCTTCCGGGCGGCGTCGCTGCCGTCCGTCGGGTCGCCGGTGACGACGAGAACGCCTGCGGGGGCGGCGGTGTCGGCCAGGCGGGCGAGCGGGTCCTCCAGGGCCGGGACCGGTGCGCTCACCACCACGAGGTCGTCGTGCTCGGCGTCCTCGCCCGGTCGCCAGGACACCGCCACCGGCTGGGGACCGGAGCGCAGCAGCCGGGCGGCCTCGGTCTCGGCCGCCCGCAGCGCGGCCCGGGCGTCGTGGTGATCCTCCTCGGAGTGCCGCCCCGGCGGGAACGTGCCGTCCAGGTAGCCCAGCCGGGCGGCCAGGTCGGGCTCGTGGACCGGGACCCACCCGGCCACCAGGTCGCCGATCGCCTCGGCCACGCGGTCGACGTGGCGGGGCCAGGTGAGGTTCGCCGCCTTGTCGTCCAGCCAGCCGCGCTGGTCGTCGGTGAACCAGCCGGGGGCCGAGCCGTGCAGCAGGCAGGCCCACACCTCGACGCCGGACTGCCGGGCGGCGGTGAGGACACGGCGCAGATGCGCGGCCTCGTCCTCGTCCCAGCGGCCGGGCTCGGGCTCCAGCCGGGCCCACTCCACGGTGAGCCGGTGGTGCGTGATCCCGTGCGCCGCCAGCAGGGCGAAGTCGTCGGCGTAGCGGGTGCGGAACCCGTTGCCGTCCCGGGAGGCGGGGGCGCGGCCCTCGGCCTCCCAGCCGGCCCAGTCGGCGCGGGGTGCGGCGCCCTCGCACTGGGTGGCGGCCGCGGCGGTCCCCCACCAGGGTGCGTCCATCGGTCAGTCGTGGGCGAGGCGCTGCTCGGCCCGCTCCAGCAGCTCGACGAACGTGTCGATCTCCTGGGCCCCGGGGATGACCCAGCGGCCCTCGATCACGAACGTCGGCACGGCGTGGATGTCGAGCTCGGAGGCCCGGCGCTCGTCGGCCCGGACCTCGTCGGCGTAGGCGTCGCCGGCCAGGACCTCGGCGGCCCGGTCGGCGTCGAGCCCGGCCTCGGCGGCGAGTGCGGCCAGGACCGCGTGGTCGGCCAGATCGCGGTTGTCGGTGAAGTAGGCCCGGAACAGCCGCTGGTGCAGGTCGTTCTGGACCTGCGGGCCGGCCGTGTCCAGCGCCCAGGCGGCGAGGCGGTGGGCGTCGAAGGTGTTGATCCGCCGCTTGCCGTCCCAGTGGAAGTCCACGTCGACGTCGCCCGCGGCCCGGTCCAGCCGGTCGTGCGTCATCGCCACCCGCTGCGCCCCGCCGAACTTGCGGCCCAGGTACTCGGCCAGGTCCAAGCCCCCGGCCGGCACGCTCGGGTCGAGCTCGAAGGCGCGGTGGACGACCTCCAGCTCGCGCCCCTCCAGCCGGGCGGCTGCCTCCTCGAAGCGGCGGGTGCCCAGGTAGCACCAGGGGCACACGACGTCGGACCAGATGTCGACTCGCACGCCCCGACCCTACCGGCGAGGCCCTAGAAGCTCGCCTTGTAGGGGTCGCGCTCGGTGAGCAGGCGCTCCAGCTTGGCCTCGTCGACGCGGGCGACGACCTGGCGGGCCTCGTGCTGGTCCCGCAGCGTCTTGGACAGCGAGATGGACGAGGTCACCGCGTACAGGGCGCTCACGCCCAGGAACGCCCGCACCCAGTCGTCCACCGGTAGGTAGGCGATGCCGATGCCGAGGGCCACCAGGGAGACGGCGAAGGAGATGTAGGTCTGCGTGACCCAGGCCGCGCTGTGCGCGGGCTGGGTCTCGGGCAAGGTCTGGGTGGTCATGCCGCCACCATCCGCCCTCGGCGGGGGCGGGACGATCCGGCGCAGCCCCCATCGCCCGGTGGGGGAACCCTCAGGACCGGTAGCGTGGCGCCATGGCGCGGCCCGGCTTCCGCTACTCGCGTTGGGACGGCACCCAGGTCGGCTTCGACCTCGACGCCGACGCCGTCCTGGAGCAGATCACCGACGACCTCCTCTACCACGGCGACCTGCACGCGGCGCTGCGGCGCCTGCTGCAGCACGGCTTCCGCGACCGGCAGGGCCAGAACGTCGAGGGCATCCGCGAGCTGCTGGAGCGGCTGCGGCGCGAGCGCCAGGAGCGACTCGACCGCTTCGACCTCGGCGGCGTCTACGACGAGATCGCCGAGGAGCTGCGCGAGGTCGTCCAGCTGGAGCGGGACGAGATCGACCGCCAGGTGCGGGAGGCGGTCCAGAGCGGCGACGAGCGTCGGGCCGAGACCGCCCAGGGCGCGGCCGACGAGCGCAACATGCAGCTGGAGATGCTGCCGTCCGACCTGGCCGGCATGGTGCGCGAGCTCCAGGAGTACGACTTCGCGTCCGGCCGGGCCCAGCAGCGCTTCGAGGAGCTGATGGAGAAGCTGCGCCAGCAGGTGCTCGACTCCTACGTCAACCGCATGACCGGCGCGGTCCAGTCCATGACCCCCGAGGACATGGCCCGGATGAAGGACATGATGGCCGCCCTCAACCAGATGCTGGAGCAGCGGGCCCGGGGCGAGGAGCCCGACTTCGAGGGCTTCATGCAGCAGTACGGCGACTTCTTCCCCGAGAACCCCCAGACGCTCGACGAGCTGCTGGAGGTGCTGGCCCGGCGCATGG
>DATBGF010000591.1:0-8701 GCA_036558145.1 Acidimicrobiales bacterium | reverse complement strand
GCCTGGCGGGCCGGGGCATCGACGGCTGGGAGGCCAAGCTGCCCTCCTGGAGCAAGGGCGACAAGGTCGCCACCCGCAAGGCGAGCGGCGCCTGCGTCCAGGCGCTCGTCGACGTGGTGCCGGGCCTCATGGGCGGCGGCGCCGACCTGACCGGCAACACCGGCACGCAGATCAAGGACCACGGCGTGTTCTCGGCCGACGACCCGGCCGGCCGCCAGATGCACTTCGGGGTGCGCGAGCACGCGATGGGCGGCGTGATGAACGGCATGGCCGCCCACGGCGGCGTGATGCCGATCGGCGGCACCTTCTTCGTGTTCAGCGACTACATGCGCCCCGCGGTCCGGCTCGCCGCGATGTCCGAGTACAAGGAGATCTTCTCCTTCACCCACGACTCGGTGGGCCTGGGCCAGGACGGCCCGACCCACCAGCCGATCGAGCACCTGATGTCGCTGCGGGCCATGCCGGGCCTCCGGCTGATCCGCCCGGCCGACGCCAACGAGGTGGCCGCGTCCTGGCGCATCGCCCTCGACAGCGACGGCCCGACGGCGCTGGTCCTGACCCGCCAGGACGTGCCGGTCCTGCCCGGAACCGACGCCGAGGGCGTCGCCCGCGGCGCCTACGTGCTCGTCGACGCGGTCGACCCCGATCTCGTGCTGATCGGCACCGGCAGCGAGGTGGCGGTGTGCGTCGACGCGGCGGGGCTGCTCGCCGACGAGGGCACCACCGTCCGGGTGGTGTCGATGCCGTCGTGGGACCTGTTCGCCAAGCAGACCGACGAGTACCAGACGAGCGTGCTGCCGCCCGAGGTGCCGACCCTCGCCGTCGAGGCCGGTGCCTCGCTCGGGTGGGACACCTGGGCCGACGACAGCGTGAGCCTCGACCGGTTCGGCGCCTCGGCGCCCGGGGGCATCGCACTCGCCAAGCTGGGGTACACCCCCGAGAACGTGGCCGACCGAGCCCGGCAGCTCGTGCGCGACCTCCAGGAGGAGGACGGATGACCAAGCTCCACGACCTCTACCTCGAGCAGGGCCAGAGCCCCTGGCTCGACAACTTCCGCCGCGGCTGGATCACGGGCGGCGACCTGACCCGCTGGGTCGAGCGCGGGGTGCGGGGCATCACCTCCAACCCCACGATCTTCCAGAAGGCGATCGCGGGCTCCGACGAGTACGACGACCAGTTCGGCGAGCTGTCCCGGGCCGGCACCTCGGTCGACGACGCCTACTGGACGATGGTGATCGACGACATCGAGGCCGCGCTGCGCATCCTGCGTCCGGTCCACGACGAGAGCGGCGGCATCGACGGCTACGTGTCGGTCGAGGTGGCGCCCGAGCTCGCCCGCGACCGTGACGGCACGATCGCCTCCGCCCGCGACCTGCACGCCCGCATCGACGAGCCCAACCTCTACGTCAAGGTGCCCGCGACCGCCGAGGGCGTCGACGCCATCCGCGCGCTCGTCGGCGACGGCCACAGCATCAACGTGACGCTGATCTTCGGCCTCGACCGCTACGACGACGTCATGGAGGCGTACATCGCCGGCCTCGAGGCCTACGACGGCGACCTGTCGACCGTGGCGAGCGTCGCGTCGTTCTTCGTCAGCCGGGTCGACACCGAGGTCGACCAGCGGCTCGAGACGATCGGCACGCCCGAGGCGCTCGCCCTGCGCGGCAAGGCCGCCGTCGCCAACGCGCAGGCCGCCTACAGCCGGTTCCTCGAGACGTTCAGCGGTCCGCGCTGGCAGGCGCTCGCCGAGCGGGGCGCTCGCGTCCAACGGCCGCTGTGGGCGTCGACGTCGACGAAGAACCCCGAGTACGTCGACACGCTGTACGTCGACACGCTCATCGGCCCCGACACGGTGAACACCATGCCCGAGGCCACGCTCGACGCGTTCGAGGACCACGGCACGCTGGCCCGCACGGTCGACGCCGACCCGGCGGCCGCCGAGCGCACCCTCGCCGCCATCGGCGAGGCGGGCGTCGATCTCGACGACGTCAGCCGCGTGCTCGAGGAGCAAGGCGTGTCGTCGTTCGCCAAGAGCTTCGACGAGCTGATCTCGTCGCTCGAGGCCAAGTCCTCGGCCGTCGCCTAGCCATCGCATCGCCCGCGCGTCACCGTCACGTCGGCACCGCACCCGACCGCCGGCTCCACCGGCGCGAGGGGGCCGGCGGGGTCGGGTAGCGTGCGGCGAGTGCACGGCGAACTGGTGGTGGTCGACGACGTCCCCGGGGAGTTCGCGGAGCGCGTCATCGAGGCGTTCCACGGCCGCCCCCACGACGCCTTCTCGTTCGCGCTGTCGGGCGGCGAGCTGGCCCGCCACTGCTACGAACGTCTTGCCGAGGACGCCGGCTCCCAGATCGACTGGTGGAAGGTCGACGTCTACTGGGGCGACGAGCGCTGCGTCCCCCTCGACCACCGCGACTCCAACTACCGGCTGGTGCGCGAGTCGCTGCTGGAGCGGGTCGGCGCGGTCAACGCCAACTACCCGATGCGCTGCGACGAGGGCCCGGATCCCTACCAGCTGCGGCTGGGCGAGCTGGGACGCTTCGACCTCGTCCACCTCGGCATGGGCCCCGACGGCCACACGGCCTCGCTGTTCCCCGACTCGGCCGCGCTGGACGCCGACCCCGGCCGGCTGGTCGTGATGAACGAGGACGCCACCGGCCGCAACCCCTACCACCGCATGACGCTGACCTACGCCGGGATCTCCCGGGCCCGCCTGGCCCTGGTGACCGTGGCGGGTGAGGCCAAGCGCGACGCCTTCGCGCGGGTCATGGCGGGCGACCCCGACATCCCGGCCACCCACATCCGGGCCGACCGCGTGCTCTGGATCGTCGATCCAGCGGCGGCCGGCGACCAGGCCTAGCGAGGGACGGCACCGTGGCTGGGGGTGACTGCCGGAGCGCGGCCGAGCTCACCCCGCTGCAGCAGGCGGTCGAGCTGGTGCGGCGCAGCATCCGCGGCCGGCTGCTGTTCGCCAACGCGGCCGGCGCCGCGGTGGTGCTCACCTTCGTCGGCTTCGCCTCGGGGACCGACGTGGCGCCCGACGTGCCCCACTGGGTCCACGTCGTCGGCCCGCTGGTGCCGATCGCGCTGCTCACGCCGCCGGCCTACCGCTGGGGCCACCGGGCCTACGCCCGGGTGATCGACTGGGCGGTCGAGGGACGGCCCCCCACCGACGCCGAGCGGATCGCGGTCCTGCGCGAGCCCTGGCGCCAGGCGCTGCGCCCCCTGGCGTTCTGGGTCATCGGGGCCGTGGGCTACGTGGCGCTGGCCGCGCTGTTCGGCGCCGACCACCTCACGCTCGGGCGGGTGTTCGACGGCATCCTCATCGGCGGGGTGACCACGTGCGCGCTGGCGTACCTGATGATCGAGCGGTCGTTCCGCCCGCTGTTCGCGGCCGTGCTCTCCGGGATGGACGGGCCGCTGCCCCGCACGCCGGGCATCCGGCTGCGGCTGCTGCTCGCCTGGTCGGTGGGCTCCGCGGTCCCGCTCCTGGCCATCGGCCTGGTCATGCTGGTCGACGGCGACGACATCTCCCGCTGGGCGCTCGTGACCCTGGCCCTGGCCGGCCTGGCCGCCGGGTTCATCGCCACGATCTCCTTCGCCCGCTCGGTGGCCGAGCCGCTGGACTCGGTGCGCGACGCCCTGGCCCGGGTGCGCGACGGCAACCTGGACGTCGGCCTGGTCGTGGACGACGGGGGCGAGATCGGCGAGGTCCAGTCGGGCTTCAATCAGATGGTCGACGGCCTGCGGGAGCGGCGGGCGCTCCACGACCTGTTCGGCCGGCACGTGGGCCGCCAGGTCGCCACCCAGGCGCTGGAGCGGGGCACCGGCCTGCGGGGCGAGCAGGCCGACGCCAGCGTGGTCTTCGTCGACCTGGTGGGCTCGACCGCGATGGCCGAGGTGCTGCCCCCGGACGAGGTGGTCGACACCCTCAACGACTTCTTCGACGTGGTCGTGCGGGCGGTGGACGGCCAGGGCGGCTGGGTGAACAAGTTCGAGGGCGACGGGGCGATGTGCATCTTCGGCGTGCCCGGCACCCAGCCCGACCACACGGCCCGGGCGCTGCGGGCGGCGCGGCTGCTGGACCTGGCGCTGGTCGACCTGGCCGAGCGGCACCCGGGGCTCACGGCGGGGATCGGCGTGTCGTCGGGCCAGGTGGTGGCGGGCAACGTGGGCACCGACGCCCGCTACGAGTACACGCTGATCGGCCCGGCGGTGAACGAGGCGTCCCGGCTCACCGAGGTGGCCAAGGGGCGCAGCGTGAAGGTCCTGGCCTCCGCCGAGGCGGTGCGCCGGGGCTCGGACGAGGCCGGGCGGTGGCGCGACGTCGGCACGGTGGCGTTGCGGGGCCGGAGCACCCCGACGGGGATCTTCGAGCCGCTGGTCGACCAGCCGGCCGCCGAAGCCCGTCCCTGACACCCCGATCCGTGGACGCGGCGTTCGCGGGCCCCGCCGATAGTGTGCGGCGGATGGAGCATGCGCACCTGCTCGATCTGCCCTACGCCGAGCTGTCCGCACAGGCCCGCGACGTGCGGGACGCGGCCACCGGCACCCGGGTGACCTACTCGCCCAAGGTGTTCATCCCGCTCACGATGCTGTGCCGTGACCGCTGCGGCTATTGCACGTTCGCGCAGCCCCCGGCCCGGCTCGACAAGGTGTACCTCGCGCCCGAGGACGTCCTCGCCATCGCCGGGGCCGGCGCCCGGGCCGGCTGCCACGAAGCCCTGTTCACGCTGGGCGAGCGGCCCGAGCTGCGCTACCCGGCCGCAGCGGACTGGCTGGCCGAGCACGGCTACGGGTCTACGGTCGACTACCTGGCCGCCATGTGCCGCCTGGTCCTCGACGAGACCGGCCTGCTCCCCCACGCCAACGCCGGCGCCCTCTACGAGGACGAGCTGGCCAAGCTGCGCCCGGTGGCGCCCAGCCAGGGGATGATGATCGAGACGCTGCGGGCCGACCTCGACGCCCACCGGGGCTCGCCCGACAAGGACCCCGAGCGCCGCCTGGCCACGCTGGAGGCCGCGGGCCGGCTCGGCATCCCGTTCACCACGGGGATCCTGGTCGGGATCGGCGAGTCCCGGGAGGACCGGCTCGCCGCGCTGGAGGCCATCGCCGCGGCCCACCGCCGCCACGGCCACGTGCAGGAGGTCATCGTCCAGAACTTCCTGCCCAAGCCGGGCACCTCGATGCACCAGGCGCCCGCCTGCCCGCCGGACGAGCACCTCGACGCCATCGCCCTGGCCCGCCTGGTGCTGCCGCCCGACGTCCACGTCCAGGCCCCGCCCAACCTGGCCGACGACTTCGGGGTGCTGCTCGACGCGGGCATCGACGACTGGGGCGGCGTGTCACCGGTGACGGCGGACCACGTCAACCCCGAGCGCCCGTGGCCCGCCCTCGACCGCCTGCGGGCCGTCACCGAGGCCCGGGGCTTCGCCCTCGCCCCCCGGCTCACGATCTATCCCGAGTTCGTGGCCGCCCCCGAGCGCTGGCTCGACCCGGGCCTGGTGTTCCCGGTGGGCGACCGGGCCGACGCCGAGGGACTCGGCCGCGACGATCCCGGCTCGGTGTTCCCCGAGCGCACGCTGGAGAACGCCAAGGCGGGCACCGGGGCCGACTTCGTCCTCACCGGCGTGCGCTCGTCCGCCTGGTACTCCGGCGCCGACGCCGAGCCCCCGGTGCTGATCCCCTACCCGGGCGGCGCCGGACCGGCGCGGGGCCGGGTGGCGGAGGTGCTCGACGGGGTGCGGGCCGGCCAGGTGGTCGGCGAGGACGAGATCGTGGCGCTGTTCGCCGCCCGCGGCCTCGAGGTGGCGGCGGTGGCGGCGGTGGCCGACGAGCTGCGGCGCGAGGCGGTGGGCGACACCGTGACCTTCGTCCGCAACCGCAACATCAACTACACGAACGTCTGCACGTTCAAGTGCCGCTTCTGCGGGTTCTCCAAGGGCCCGCTGTCCCTCAACTTGCGGGGCACGCCCTACCTGCTCACGCTGGACGACATCGCCGAGCGCTCCCGGGAGGCGTGGGAGCGGGGCGCCACCGAGGTGTGCCTGCAGGGTGGCATCCACCCGAACTTCGACGGCGACTACTACGTCGACGTGGCCCGGGCCGTGAAGGCCGCGGTGCCCGACATCCACGTGCACGGCTTCACCGCCCTGGAGGTCACCGAGGGTGCCCGCCGCCTCGGCGAGCCGCTCGACGCCTACCTGCGCCGGCTGATGGACGCGGGGCTGCGCTCCCTGCCCGGCACCGCGGCCGAGATCCTCGACGACGACGTGCGGGCGATCCTGTGCCCGGACAAGATCACGACCGACGAGTGGCTCGAGTGCCACCGGGTGGCGCACGGCGTCGGCCTGCGCTCCAACGTCACGATCATGTTCGGGGCGGTGGAGTCGCCCCGCTCCTGGGCCCGCCACCTGCTGCGCACCCGGGACCTGCAGGCCGAGACCGGCGGCTTCACCGAGTTCGTCGGCCTGCCCTTCGTGCACATGGCCGCCCCGATCTACCTCCAGCGCAAGGCCCGCCGGGGCCCGACGTTCCGCGAGGTGCTCCTCATGCACGCGGTGGCCCGCATCGCCTACCGGGGGCTGATCGACAACGTCCAGCTGTCCTGGGTGAAGCTCGGCGTCCCCGCCGCGGTCCAGCTGCTCCAGGCCGGCTGCAACGACATCGGCGGCACGCTCATGGACGAGAACATCTCGCGCGCCGCGGGCGCGTCCCACGGCCAGGAGATGCACCCCGAGGACTTCGCCGAGGTCATCGCCCCGCTGGGGCGGACCCTGGCCGAGCGCACCACGCTCTACGCGCCGGTCGAGGGCGCCGCGGCCCGCGGCTGAGCTACCACCACTCCTCGTCGAGCTTGGCCTCGATGGAGCGGACGTTCTCGCGCGTGCACGCCGCGCAGAGGCGGTCCACGCCCCGGTCCGAGGACGCCAGCGACCAGCCCTCGGGCAGCCCGTCCGGCGGGGCGGTCCCGAGGGCCCCGCACCGGGCGCAGACGTGCCCACCACCGGGCTCGGTGTCGCTCACGCTCACGAGCATGGCAGCCTGGGCAGCACGATGGACCGAGAGCACGTACGCCAGCTGCTCGACCAGACGGGCGCCACCCGCAACCGAGACGTGCTGGCCGACATCTTCCGCACCGCCTACGACCTGGCCTCCGACGACGCCGACCGGCTCGACCTGAAGATCACCCGCGACGCCATGCGGGAGATGCGCACCGCCTACCGCCTGTTCGCCCCCTACCGCGACGTGCGCAAGGTCACCGTGTTCGGGTCGGCCCGCACGCTGCGCACCGATCCCCTCTACGACCACGCCCGCAAGCTGGCCGAGACCCTGGCCGACACGGGCTGGATGGTGGTCACCGGCGCCGGTCCCGGGATCATGGCGGCGGCCACCGAGGGCGCGGGCGCCGAGCGCAGCCTGGGCGTGACGATCCGGCTGCCCTTCGAGGAGACCTCGGTGGGGCCCCTGTCGGGGTCGGACCGGGTCGTCAGCATGAAGTACTTCTTCACCCGCAAGCTCATGCTGATGAAGGAGTCGAGCGGCTTCGTGTCCCTGCCCGGAGGCTTCGGCACGCTGGACGAGACGCTGGAGCTGCTCACGCTCATGCAGACGGGCAAGTCGACGCCCGCGCCGCTCGTGCTGCTCGACGTGCCCGGCCAGACCTACTGGCAGGGCTGGGAGGCGTTCGTGCGCGACGAGCTGGTCGGGCCGGGCTGGGTCTCGCCCCACGACACGAACCTGTACACGATCACCGACGACGTGTCCGAGGCGGTCGACGCGATCCGGGGCTTCTGGCGCAACTACCAGGGGTTGCGCTGGGTGGGCGACCGGCTGGTGATCCGGCTGCGGGCCGAGCCGGGCGACGACGAGGTGGCCGGCCTCGCCGAGGAGTTCGCCGACCTGGCCCCGGGCGGCTCGATCGAGCGCACGGCCCCGCTGGCGGCCGAGGTGTCGGACAACGACCACCTCGAGCTGCCCCGGGTGGTGATGCCGTTCGACGTGCGCAAGGCCGGCCGCTTCCGGGACCTGATCCGAGCGATCAACAGCCTCGGCTCCGCGCCCCCGCTGGAGGTCAGTGCGCCGCCCGGTACCGAAGGTGCGTGACGCCGTCGGACTCGATCACCGAGCACGAAGGTCGGGGCGTCGATGGGGGGTGGGCGCCCGGCTCAGTCGTGCTCGAACTCGTCGGGCTCGTGGAGGATGCCGATCGCCTTCTCCACCGCCCGCCGGGCCCGGGTGAGGCGGCGCTCGTCGACCGGGAGCTCGGTGCCGCCGGCGTCGATGGACTCGCGCAGGCGCTCGATGGCCAGGTCGGCCAGCTCCTCGCTGATCGCCTCCAGGCGCTGGCGGATGTCGTCGAACTCCCCGGCCATGGGGTGCAGCATGGCATCCCGCGGGTGTGCCAACGTGGCTCCGTGGCCGCCACGCCTGACGATCTCCACGAGTACGTCTCGTTCGAAGCGCACGACGAGCACCGGACCTGGTGCTTCGACGTCACGTTCCTCACCAGCAACTGGCATTGCGTGTACGGCTGCGGCTGCCAGGGGGTGCTGACCGAGCCGGCGCCCGAGCTCCACCAGGGGTGCTGCTCCTACGGCGCCCACCTGGTGGACGAGGACGACGCCAACGCCGTGCTCGAGCGCGCCGACCGCCTCACCCCGGCCCAGTGGCAGTACCGGCGCCAGGCCGTGCAGCGGGG